>NZ_NCJX01000034.1:0-43353 GCF_002282635.1 Acidiphilium sp. 34-64-41
AGCGCCAGCCCAGCTTCATGGACCAATACAAAATCAACCCCGACGGCAGCATCGACTTCACGCAAGAACAACTCCGCGATATCCTCGGCCCACCCCCACCGCCCGTGCCACCCTGGCACCAACCCTTCGTCCCCTCCTTCAACGTCAAAAAACTCTGGCGGAAGGGGCCATGATTTCGCACGCCTAAATCGTTACGATAACGCAACAACAATACCGAAAAGCCAGGGAAGTCCCTCTTTTTTAAAAAAGAACGGTGTCTTTCTTGGCTTATTTGGTGACGGCATCGGATGCGCTTGCGTCCAATCGGGCTGCTTCGAGGCTGCATGCGCGCACCTTCGCTCACGGGATATCGGCGTGTTACGGAGCGATACATAAAAATGCCGCAATTCCAGTTGGTTATGGCGAAACAATCAGAAATATTGATTGATTTCTTAACCAAAGCTTCACGGTATAGTGTGCGCTGCAACGAAAGATAGGTTTGGGCTCGGGTTTATGCGGGTCGGTGGTTGGTTTGGCATTTTTTGGAAGCTGGTTGGGTATGGATGGTGGTTTGAGCGGCATGATGGGGCGGTCGGCTGGTCCGTGGGATGGCGGGGCGGCTTGGTCCGGGCGGGGGGTGCGGCGCGGGTTGCGTTCGGCGATCGCTTGTCATGGCGTGGGGCTGCATAGCGGGGCGGCGGTGAGTTTGCGGCTGGTGCCGGTGGCGCCGGGCGCGGGGATTGCGGTGCGGCGGGTCGATTTGCCTGGGGCGCCGGTGGTGCCGGCCTTGTGGAATCATGTCGCGGATACGCGGATGTGTACGGTGCTGGCCGATCCGGCGCGGCCGGAGGTGCGGGTTGGCACGGTCGAGCATGTGATGGCGGCGCTGGCGGGGCTGGGCATCGATGATGCGATGATCGAGGTGGATGGGCCGGAGTGCCCGATTCTCGATGGGTCGGCGGCGGAGTTTGCGTTTCTGATCGGGTGTGCGGGGATTGCGGAGAGCGCGGTGGCGCGCGAGGCAATCGAAATTCTGCGGCCGGTGCGGGTGGTGGATGGTGCGGCGTATGCGGCGCTGGAGCCGGCGGGGCCGCGCGCGGGGGCGTTTGCGATGGCGCTGGAGATCGAGTTCGCCGCCGCGGCGATCGGGCGGCAGCGTTATGCGTGCGATCTGACGCCGGGCGGGTTTATCGCGGAATTGTCGCGGGCGCGGACGTTCACGTTTGCCGATGAGGTCGAGGCGTTGCAGGCGGCCGGGCTGGCGCGGGGCGGGAGCCTGGCGAATGCGGTGGTGGTGGATGGCGCGCGGGTGATGAACCCGGAGGGTCTGCGGTTCGGCGATGAATTCGTGCGCCACAAGCTGCTCGATGTGGTGGGTGATCTGGCGTTGGCCGGGGCGCCGATGCTGGGGCGGTTCGAGGGCGCGCGGACGGGGCACCGGATCAATAACATGGTGCTGCGGGCGTTGTTCGCCGATGCGGCGAATTATCGGATGGTCGGGGCGGTGAGTGAGCTGGCGGCGGTGGCTTAGGCGTTTGCGCCGGGTCAGATGAACCGCGGGGTCAGATAAATCGCCGGGGCATGCGGAAGGGTAGCATCGCCTGGACGACTGGCATTGTGAAACGATCGAGATCGAGGGTTTCGTGCACGCCATCGAGGCGTTCGCCGTCGATGGTCGTGGCGATGCGGGCGCGGGCGTAGAAGGGCGTATCCTCGAAGGCGCGCAGCAGGCGGGGTTCGGCATCGGCGTCGCAGCGGGTTTCGCGGGTGATGCGCCACCAGGTGATGGGCAGCGGGGCTTCGGGCGGGGCGTGCAGCGGTGCGGCGCCGCCGGCGGCGGTGAAGCCGAGGGAGAGTGCGGTGGTGCCGCCATCGCGGCGGTTGGCGTGGTAGAACACGCGCGCACCCTGGCGGCTTGGCGCGCGGGACCAGTTCCAGGTGGAGAACGCGGTGTGCATCGGGGCGTCGCCCTCGTTGCGGTCGAAATAGGCGTCGCCTTCCCAGGACAGCGCGGGTTTTTCGAAGGTGACGCTGATGCGCGCGCAGGGCGCGATCGGCTGCCAGCGGTGGGCGGCTGCGGCATCGAGTGGGTAGATGGTGGGTTCCAGCGCCTTGGGGTGCAGGGTGATGGTGCCGCGCATGGGTTGCGGGATGGGGGTGGTGAGTTCGGTGATGCGGGCGGTGAGGCGGTTGCCGTTCCAATCGAGCCGGCTGGGGCCGATGCCGAGCGTGCCGGGTTCGCGGATCAGGCTGCGGCGGCGGCGTTCGGTCATCGCCCAGAGGGTGCGGCGCGGGGCGTAGAGGGCGAGGTTGATCGCGACGTAATCCTCGGGGTCGGCGCCGCCCGGGGTGCGGCGGTTGGCGGCGGCGTAATAGGGCGAGAAGACCGAGCCGATGAAGGCGATCAGGGTGAGGGCGTGCAGGCCGTCATCGCTCAGGGCATCGACGTACCACCACGCGTAGCCGCCGCGGGGGATGGGGTGGTCGAACCGGATCATCGGCGGTCCGCGGCGAGGGCGGCGGCGGCGAAATGGCCCGATAGGGCGGCCATCGGCAGGCCGGGTCCGGGATGGGCGGAGCCGCCGGCGAGATAGAGGCCGGGCAGGGATGTGCGGGCGGCGGGGCGTTGGAACGGGTCACGCCAGCCCGCGAGGTCGCGGCCGTAGAGCGCGCCGCCGGCGCCGGGGAATTTTTCGTGGAACTCGACCGGGCCGGTCACGGCGGCATCGACCTCGGTGAGGGTGAGGCCGGCGGCGGCGAGGCGGGCGGTGACGCGCTGCCAGAGGGCAGCGATGGCGGCGGCATCCGGCGTGCCGCGATCGCCGGTGGCGGGGGCGTTGACCAGGATGAGCAGGCGTTCGGGCGTGGTGGGCGGCGATTCGGTGAGCGCGCCGGTGCGGTCTTGCGCGCAGAGATAGATGGTGGGGTCGGTGGGCAGGCGGGCGCGGGCGATTTCGGCGAATTCGGCGGCGTAGTCGGTCGAGAAGAAGACGTTGTGATGGCTGAGCGGAAAGCCGCTGACCCGGGCGGTGACCTGCCAGGTGACGGCGGAGAGCGACCGTTTGCCGTCGCGCAGCCTGGGCGGGATGGCGGCGCGTGCGGCAGCGCCGAGGGCGCCTGCGCTGATCGCGCCGAGTTCGGTGTTCGCGATGACGGCGGAGGCGGCGAGGGTGGTGCCGTCTTGCAGGCGGATGCCGCTGGCGCGGCTGTGTTCGACCAGAATTTCAGCCACCTTGGTGTTGTAGTGGAAGACCGCGCCAAGGCTGGTGGCGCGGCCGGTGATCGCCTCGGCGAGGCGGCGCATACCGCCCGCGATGCGCCAGACGCCGGCCTGTTCGGCATGGGCGATCAGCATGAGCGTGGCCGGGGCGGCGAAGGGTGAGGCGCCGGAATAGGTGGCGTAGCGGGCGAAGAGCTGGCGCAGATGGGGGTCGGCAAAGCAGGTGCCGAGGGCATCCCACAGCGAGGCGAAGGGCGAGGCCGCGCGGAAGGCGGCGAGGCCGGTGAGGCCGGCATTGCGCGTCACGCCGATCAGGCTGGGGGTGGGGTTGTGCATGAAACTGGCATCGAGCGTGCGGTAGATGGCTTCGCTGCGGGCGCGGAAACGGCGGAATGCGGCAGCGGCGGGCGCGCCGATGGCGTGGCTGATGGCGGCTTCGCTCGCGGCGGGATCGGCCAGCAGATCGAGTTGTGTGCCATCGCGCCAGTGATGCCGGGCGAGGATGGCGAGCGGGATGAGGGTGACGTGATCGTCGAGCCTGGTGCCGGCGCGGGTGAACAGAGCGTCGAAGATTTCGCGCATGGTGATGACGGTGGGCCCGGCGTCGATCTCGGCGGCACCGATGCTGACGGTGCGCAATTTGCCGCCGGGGGCGGCGGCTTGTTCCAGCACGACGACGCGATGGCCGGAGGCGGCGAGTTCAAGCGCGGCGGCGAGGCCGCCGATGCCGGCGCCGATGATGATGACCGGGTGGTTTGGGGTGGTGGGAATCGGGCGCGGCCTTCTGCGGGGGATCGGGAGCGAAATTGCTTGACGAACTGTCAATCAAATAGCACAGTCACGAGTGACAATCAAAGTTGACACATGCGGCTCGGTCCGCATGAGCGCCGGGAGGCTTCTGATGGATGCCGTAGCACTAATCGAGTCTTACCACCGCGATGCTCCGCGCTGAAGCGGGTGACGCGCCGCCGAAACTGGCGGCCGCGATGCGCCATGCGGTGTTTCCGCGCGGGGCGCGGGTGCGGCCGCGGCTGTGCCTGGCGGTGGCTTCGGCATGCGGGGCGCGGGATTTCGATGCGGCGGCGGCGGCGGGTGCGGCGCTCGAATTTCTGCACTGTGCTTCGCTGGTGCACGATGATCTGCCCTGTTTCGATGATGCGCCGATCCGGCGTGGTAAAGCCTCGGTCCATGCCGCGTTCGGCGCGCCGCTGGCGGTGCTGGCGGGTGATGCGTTGATCGTGCTGGCGTTTCAGACCCTGGCGCTCGGCTGTGCTGGGCAGCCGGAGGCGCTGGCCGGGTTGGTCGGGATTGTCGCGCAATCGGTCGGCATGCCGGGCGGCATTGTCGCCGGGCAGGCGTGGGAGAGCGAGGACGATGTCGATCTGGCGCGGTATCAGCGCGCCAAGACCAGCGCCTTGTTTGCTGCTGCCGCGATGGCGGGGGCGGTGAGTGCCGGTTACGCGCCGGCGGCGTGGCGGGCGCTGGGCGAGAATTTGGGCGATGCGTATCAGATTGCGGATGATCTGTGCGATGCGGCCGGTGATGCGGCGGTGTGCGGCAAGCCGATCGGCCAGGACAATGCGTTGCACCGGCCCAGCGCGGTCGCGCAATACGGGATCGACGGGGCGCTCGATCGGCTCGATGCGATCGCCGAGGCGGCGGCGGCATCGATTCCGGATTGTCCCGGAGCGGTGCCGTTGCGCGCGTTGATCGTGCAGGAAGCCAAGCGCCTGGTGCCGAAGGCGCTGGTGCGCGTGGCGGCATGACCGTCGCCGCCGTGGTCGGTGCGGCCCCGCTGGGTTGGCGCGACCGGTTGCACGCGATGCGTAACCGGCTGTTGGCGAGCCCGCGCTTTCAGCACTGGGCGGCGGCGTTTCCGCTGACCCGGCCGATCGCGCGGCGCGAGGCGGCGGCGCTGTTCGATCTGTGCGCCGGATTTGTCTATGCGCAGACGCTGTCGGCCTGCGTGAGCCTCGATCTGTTCGAACGACTCGCGGCGGCACCGGTGATGATCGGCACGCTGGCGGGTGAGGCCGGCATGGCGCCGGAAGCGATGCTGCGGCTGGTTCGCGCGGGCGCGGCGCTGCGCCTGCTCGAGACCGATGGCAGCAGCGCGCAGCTGGGGCCGCTGGGCGCGGCGCTGCGGGGCAACCCCGGCGTTGCCGCCATGGTGCGGCATCATGCGCTGTTGTATCGAGACCTTGCCGATCCGGTGGCGCTGCTGCGCGGCGAAGCGAGCGCGAGTCTTGCCGCGTTCTGGCCGTATGAACAGGCGAACGACGAGCGCGCGCTTGCGTATTCGGCGTTGATGGCGGCGACGCAGCCGATGATCGCCGGCGAGATTCTGGCGGCCTATGATTTCCGGCGGCACCGGCGGCTGCTCGATCTGGGTGGCGGCGACGGTAGTTTTATCGGCGCGGTCGCCAAGGCGGCGCCGTTGCTGGATGTAATGTTGTTCGACGTGCCGGCGGTTGCCGCACTGGCGGAGCAGCGACTCGCGGCGGCGGGGTTGGCGGCGCGCAGCCGGGTGCTGGCGGGCGACATGCGTTGTGATGTTTTGCCGCGCGATGCCGATATCATCACGCTGGTGCGCGTGCTGCACGATCATGACGACGCGCAGGCGATGGCGATTTTGCGCAATGCGCGGGCGAGTCTGGCATCGGGTGCGACCGTGATGGTTGCTGAGCCGATGGCCGGGACCAAGGGCGCGCAATCGATGGGCGATGCCTATTTCGGCCTGTATCTGTTCGCGATGGGCAGCGGCCGGCCGCGCCGCCCGGCCGAGCTGGTTGCGATGTTTGAAGCTGCCGGCTTCATCGGTACGAAACTGCACGCCACCCGCCAGCCGATGCTGGCGAGCGTGATGACGGCGGTGGTGCCGTGATGCCGCGTGGTTTCTTTGCGGACGAGTGTAAGTTTAGGTTGACAATCGAGACTGTCACGGTATTCTTACACTTGTGTCCCGGCAATCCTCGGGCACAGCACTCCACTGGGAGGACGTGCATTGCTCGATAGTCTCGCCGTCATCATCGAAGAACCGAAACATGTCGCTGTCCGCCGCATCGCGCTCGATGCACCGGGAGCGGGCGATGTGCTGGTCGAGATCGATTACAGCGGTGTGAGCTCCGGTACCGAGAAACTCATCTGGTCGGGCGCGATGCCGCATTTTCCAGGCATGGGCTATCCGCTGGTGCCGGGCTACGAGGCGGTGGGCCGGATCATCGATGCTGGGGCTGAGGCGTCATCGCGGATCGGCGAGCACGTGTTCGTGCCCGGTGCGCGCTGTTTTGGTGAGGTGCGCGGCTTGTTCGGCGCCAATGCGAAGCATCTGGTGGTCGGCGCCGATCGGGTTGTGACGGTAGCACGGGATCTGGGTGATCGCGGCGCGCTGATCGCGCTGGCGGCGACTGCGCAACACGCGCTGGCGGTGGCAGGCGGGGCGCCTGAACTGATCATCGGGCATGGCGTGCTCGGCCGGTTGATCGCGCGGCTCGCGGTGATCGCGGGTGGTGAACCCACCGTGTGGGAGACCAACCCGAATCGGATGGACGCTGGTAATGGCTACAGAATTTGCCATGCGGACGATGATGCGCGGCGCGATTATCGCAAGGTGATCGATGTCAGCGGCGATGCTGCGATTCTCGATACGCTGATCTCGCGCCTGGCACCGCAGGGTTTGATCACGCTGGCGGGGTTCTATGCCGCACCGATGCAATTTTCCTTCGCACCGGCCTTCATGCGGGAAGCCCGCATCGCCATCGCCGCGCAATGGCAGAAGGCCGACCTTGCCCATGTGACCGATCTGATCGCGACGCGGCGGCTCGACCTCGATGGTCTGATCACGCATCGGGTGCCGGCGCATGAGGCGGGTGGTGCTTATCATACCGCTTTCGGAACGGATACTTGCTTGAAACTGCTCATCGATTGGAGAGACGCATCATGAATGCAACCACTGGCCGCATCGCCCCCGATATCGAGGTGGGTGCCAGCGTGGCATCGCCCAAAAAGACCCAGATCATCGCGATCTATGGCAAGGGCGGCATCGGCAAGAGTTTCACGCTTGCCAATCTTTCATACATGATGTCGCAACTTGGCAAGCGGGTGCTGCTGATCGGGTGTGATCCGAAGAGCGACACCACCTCGCTGCTGTTCGGCGGGCGGTCCTGCCCGACCATTATCGAGACCTCGTCGCGCAAGAAGGCAGCGGGTGAGCCCGTACTGATCGGTGATGTGTGCTTCAAGCGCGACGGCGTGTTCGCGATGGAACTCGGCGGACCGGAGGTCGGTCGCGGCTGCGGCGGGCGGGGCATCATTCACGGGTTTGAACTGCTCGACAAGCTCGGCTTTCATCAATGGGATTTCGACTACGTGCTGCTCGATTTCCTGGGCGATGTGGTGTGCGGCGGGTTCGGTCTGCCGATCGCGCGTGACCTGTGTCAGAAAGTCATCGTGGTCGGTTCGAACGATCTGCAATCGCTCTACGTTGCCAACAACGTTTGCTCAGCGGTCGATTACTTCCGGAATCTGGGTGGTAATGTCGGCGTCGCGGGTCTGGTGATCAACAAGGACGATGGCACCGGTGAGGCGCAGGCGTTTGCCGAAGCCGTCGGTATTCCGGTGCTCGCCGCGATCCCGGCCGATGAGGACATCCGGCGCAAATCGGCGAATTATGAAATCGTCGGCCAGTTGGGCGGCCAATGGGCACCGCTGTTCGAGGCGCTCGGCGTGCAGGTGGCCGAGGCGCCGCCGATCCGTCCGAAGCCGTTGAGCCATGATGCTCTGCTCGGCCTGTTCAAGGGCGATGCGGTCGGCCGCGGCGTGACGCTCAACCCCGCCAGCCTTGAGGATATGTGCGGCTCGACCGTGTTGAACAAACCTTCGCTCGAAATCGTCTACGAGGGCGCTTGAGCATGAGCCCGCCCGATGGCATCGCAATGCCTGCCAAGCCTGCTGCAACCGGCTGTCACGGTGGTGCGGAAACCATGCAGGATGCGGCGCGTGCGGCCGGGAAATCGGCAATGCTCGATCGGCTTGCGGCCGATTATCCGAAAGGGCCGCATGATCAGCCGCAATCGATGTGTCCGGCGTTCGGCAGCCTGCGCGTTGGCCTGCGGATGCGCCGGGTGGCGACGATTCTGTCAGGCTCGGCCTGCTGCGTTTATGGCTTGACCTTCACCTCGCATTTCTACGGCGCGCGCCGCAGCGTGGGCTATGTGCCGTTCGATTCGGAAACGCTGGTGACCGGGCAGTTGTTCGAGGACATCCGCAAGGCGGTGCGCGAGACCGCGCGCCCGGCCGAGTATGATGCTGTGGTGGTCATCAATCTTTGCGTGCCCACCGCCTCCGGTGTGCCGCTGGATTTGTTGCCGAAAGAGATCGATGGCGTGCGCATCATCGGCATCGATGTGCCTGGATTCGGCGTGCCGACCCATGCCGAGGCGAAGGATGTGTTGGCCGGCGCGATGCTGCGCTACGCCCGCAACGAAGCCGAGGCCGGGGCGGTGGCCAGCCCGCGCACCAAACTCGCCGATGGTCAACGCGTGACCCTGATCGGCGAGTTGTTTCCGGCCGATCCGCCGGTCGTTGCGGCGATGCTGGCGCCGATGGGACTGGCGATCGGGCCGCAGATTCCCGCGCGTGAATGGCGTGATCTGTATGGCGCGCTCGATTGCAGTATCGCGGCCGCGGTGCACCCGTTCTATACCGCCAGCATTCGCGAATTCGCCGCAGCCGGACGGGCCATCGTCGGCTCGGCACCGGTGGGTGAGTCCGCCACCGCCGACTGGCTCGATGCGATCGGCAAGGCGGCCAATATCAGTGCAAAAACCATCGATATCGCCAAGGCGCAGGCGCTCGCGCCGATCCGCGCGGCGATGGCGGCGAACCCGACGACCGCGCGACTGATCGTGTCCGGCTACGAAGGTTCGGAATTGCTGGTGGCGCGCTTGTTGATGGAAGCCGGTGCGACGGTGCCTTATGTCGGCACCGCGCTGCCGCGCACGGAATGGAGCGAGCCTGATCGCGCCTGGCTCGAAGCGCAGGGAACGCATGTGCAGTACCGCGCCTCGCTCGAACAGGATATTGCCGCGATGCGTGATGTGAAGCCGGATCTGGCGATCGGCACCACGCCGCTGGTACAGGCGGCGAAGGAGCAGGGCACGCCGGCGGTGTATTTCACCAACATGGTCTCGGCCCGGCCGGTGTTCGGCACCGCGGGGGCTGCGGCCTTGCCGGGGATCGTAGCGACGCAATGCAAGGGCCGCGAACGGTTCAGCCGGATGGTCGGGTTTTTCGAAGCGCCGGGTTCGACGAAACCCGCCAAGGCGGAGGTCGTCTGATGCTGGTGCAGGACCACGACCGGGCGGGCGGCTACTGGGGTGCGGTTTACGTGTTCTCGGCGATCAAGGGATTGCGCGTCGTGATCGACGGGCCGGTGGGCTGCGAGAATCTGCCGGTGACCGCGGTGTTGCACTATACCGATGCGCTGCCACCGCATGAATTGCCAATTGTGGTGACCGGGCTTGATGAAGATTCGCTCTCGATGACCGGCACCGAAGGGCCGATGAAGCGCGCCGCCGCGATCGGGGACCAGAAAATTCCGGCCGTGGTGGTGACCGGCAGTATTGCCGAGATGATCGGCGGCGGCGTGACACCCGAGGGCTCGAACCTGCGCCGGTTTCTGCCGCGCACGATCGATGAGGATCAGTGGCAGAGTGCCGATCGTGCGCTGGTCTGGCTGCATAGCGAATTCGGTAATCTCAAGGCGAAGCGCCCTGAGGTGAAGGCTGAAAAACCGCGCGTCAATCTCATCGGGGCGATTTACGGTACGTTCAACATGCCGTCCGATCTGGCGGAAGTGCGGCGCCTGGTCGAAGGGATTGGCTGCGAGGTCAATCTGTCGTTTCCGCTCGGGTCGCATTTGAAGGATACACCGAGACTCGCCGATGCCAGCGTCAATATCTGTCTGTATCGCGAATTCGGCCGTAAATTATGTGAGGAACTCGGCAAGCCGTACTTGATGGCGCCGTTCGGCATTCACGCCACCACAAATTTCCTGCGAAAGCTCGGCGAACTCACCGGGCTCGATCCGGAACCGTTCATCGCGCGCGAGAAGGAGACCACGATCAAGCCGATCTGGGATCTGTGGCGCAGCGTGACGCAGGATTTTTTCGCGACCGCGAGTTTTGCGGTGGTCGCAACGGAAACCTACACCCGCGGGCTGAAGCGGCTGCTTGAGGAAGATTTAGGCATACCCTGCACATTTTCCTTCGCGCGCAAGCCGGGCGTGAAGCCCGACAACGATGCGGTTCGCGCGGCGATCGCCAAGACGCCGCCGCTGGTTTTGTTCGGCTCGTTCAACGAACGGATGTACGCCGCCGAGCGCGGTGGCCGTTCGATGTATATTCCGGCCTCGTTTCCGGGTGCGATCATCAGGCGCGCCACCGGCACGCCATTCATGGGATATGCAGGGGCAACCTACGTTGTTCAGGAATATTGCAACGCCTTGTTCGACGCGCTGTTCACCATTTTGCCGCTGGGCACCGAGCTCGACAAGATCGATGCGACGCCGGCGAAAGCGGATACCGCCGATCTGTGGGATGCCGGCGCGCTCGCCGCACTCGATCGTCATCTGGCGGATGAGCCTTATCTGATCCGCATTTCTGCGGCCAAGCGCCTGCGCGATCGTGCCGAGCGCTGCGCGCAGCATGATGGATCGCCGCGGGTGACCGAAGCCCATGTTGCCACCGCCTTGCGTGAGAGGGAGCTCGCATGAGCCCCGCGCGCCAACCGATGCCCGCCGTTCTGGCCGGGCCACCCCATCGTTCGCAGTCCCATGGGCTGCGGCCGTCCCCCCGCGCGGGGTCCGCGCGGAACTGGTCTGACCCGGCAACGTGCCAGTCCATATCGAGGATACCTCTATCATGTCCATGACCACACAAGATCGGGAGGGCTCGCTATCGGGTCTGACCGAGCGCGAAGCCAAGGAGTTTCACTCCATCTTCGTGATGAGTTTTATCGGCTTCGTTATCATCGCTGTGATCGCCCACTTCCTGGTATGGCAGTGGCGCCCGTGGATCCCGGGTCCGCATGGCTATGTCACCGGGTTCCTTACCAACGCTCACATCGGGGTGAAAATGCTCACCTCGCATATCGGTTGAGGGAGGACATACCATGTGGCGCATGTGGCTTCTGTTCGATCCGCGCAGGGTTCTCACCGCACTCGGGGTTTTCCTGTTTGCGCTGGCCATCCTGATTCACTTCATCCTGCTCAGCACGCCACGGTTCGACTGGCTCGGCGGAGCACCGGCGATGACGATGCAACAGCAATCGTCGATGCCTGCAAACAAGTAACGGGGGCGACAGCCCTTCGCCAACCCCGGTGACCGCCAGACGATCGGGCGGCACCGGGGGAAGGGCCCCCAACTGCGAGTTCAAGAGCGACAAGGAACAGCCCGATGGCAATGCTCAGTTTTGAAAGAAAATACCGCGTCCGCGGCGGCACACTGCTCGGCGGCGATCTGTTCGATTTCTGGGTAGGGCCGTTCTACGTCGGTTTCTTCGGGGTCATCGGCGGATTCTTTACCCTGCTCGGGACCGCCCTGATCATCTGGGGTGCCGCGATCGGCCCCACCTGGAATATCTGGCAGATCAATATCGCCCCGCCCGATCTCTCCTACGGGCTCGGCTTCGCCCCGCTCGCCCACGGTGGCCTCTGGCAGATCATCACCATCTGCGCGGTCGGCTCCTTTAGCTCCTGGGCGCTGCGCGAGGTCGAGATATCGCGCAAGCTCGGCATCGGTCTGCACGTGCCGGCCGCGTTCAGCGTTGCCATTTTCGCCTATGTCACGCTCGAAGTCATCCGCCCGCTGCTGATGGGCGCCTGGGGTGTCGGGTTTCCCTACGGCATCATGTCGCATCTCGATTGGGTGTCGAACACCGGCTACAACTACATCAATTTCGAATACAACCCGATGCACATGGTCGCGGTGACGCTGTTTTTCACCACCACCTTCGCGCTCGCGCTGCACGGTTCGCTCGTGCTGGCCGCAATCAACCCGGCCAAGGGCGAAGTGGTGAAATTCACCGAACATGAAGACACGTTTTTCCGCGATTTCATCGGCTATTCCATCGGCACGCTGGGCATCCACCGGCTCGGCCTGTTCCTGGCCCTCGGCGCGGGGTTTGCCAGCGCCGCCTGCATCCTGATTTCCGGACCGTTCTGGACCCAGGGCTGGCCTTCATGGTGGGGTTGGTGGTTGCATCTGCCGATCTGGCAATTTGGCGGTCACTGAGCACCGTGATGAAAACGCCGTCATCCAATAACATCCCGTCAGTAGGGAGGCTGTAATGCCCGAATACCAGAACATCTTCACCCGGGTGCAAATCCGTGGACCTCTGCACGATGGCGTGCCCGCCCCCAGCGGCATCTGGGGCCGGCAGGGCAAGCCGTTCTTCAGCTACTTCATGGGCCAGATCGGCAATGCCCAGATCGGGCCGATCTACCTCGGAACCCTCGGCATCGCCTCGATCGCGACGTTCGTGATCGCGTTCGAGATCATCGGCCTCAACATGCTGGCCTCGGTGAACTGGAACCCGATCCGCTTCGTGCGCGATCTGCCGTGGCTTGCGCTCGAACCGCCGGCACCCTCCTACGGGCTGCGCCTGCCGCCGCTGCAGCATGGCGGCTGGTGGCTGATGGCCGGGTTTTTCCTGACCACCTCGCTCATCCTCTGGTGGGCGCGCATCTATCGCCGCTCCCGCCAGCTTGGCATTGGCACGCACACGGCCTGGGCGTTCGCCTCCGCGATCTGGCTCTATCTGGTGCTCGGCTTCATCCGCCCGCTGTTGATGGGCAGCTGGGGCGAGGCACCGCCGTTCGGCATCTTTCCGCACCTGGACTGGACGGTTTCGTTCTCGCTGCGCTACGGCAATCTGTACTACGACCCGTTCCATATGCTCTCGATCGTGTTTCTGTACGGTTCGGTCCTGCTGTTCGCGATGCACGGCGCGACCATTCTGGCGGTCAGCCGGTTCGGCGGTGAACGCGAAGTGGAACAGACGGTCGATCGTGGTACCGCCGCGGAGCGCGCCGCTCTGTTCTGGCGCTGGACGATGGGGTTCAACGCCACGATGGAATCGATCCATCGCTGGGCCTGGTGGTTCGCGGTGCTGACCACGCTGACCGGCGGCATCGGCATTCTGCTCACCGGCACGGTGGTCGATAACTGGTTCCTCTGGGCCGTGAAGCATCACGTCGCACCGCCCTATCCGCATGTTTACGGCCATGTCGCCAATCCGATCACCTCGGGCACGGGAGCGCAACAATGAGACTGACAATCCCGCTCGTCGCCCTGATCGGCGGCCTGGCGCTCGCCGTCCTCGCGGTGCTCACCCTGCAACGCCCGCCGGTTCATGTCGAACAGGATGGCTACCGCGGCACCGGCATCCAGTTGATCTCGAACCCGGCCGCAACGGCGGCCGCCTTCGCCATCAACCAGGCGCCGGCCACCCTGCCGCAGAACAACGCCGGCCCGCCGGCCGGCAGCATCTACAAGAACGTGCAGGTGCTGAAAAACGTGCCCGCCGGCGCCTTTGCCCGCATCATGGTGTCGATGACGCAATGGGTCGCCCCGAAGCAGGGCTGCGGCTACTGCCACGTCAGCGGCAACTTCGCCTCCGATGCGAAATATACCAAGCGCGTCGCCCGCCGCATGATCCAGATGACGATCTATACCAACGCCGTCTGGAAATCCCACGTCAAGAACGTGGGCGTGACCTGCTACACCTGCCATCGCGGTAACAACAACCCGCAATATGTCTGGTTCAAATCGGTCGAGCCGCCGCACGCGACCGGGCTGATGGCGACCGAAACCGGCGAGGCGCGGCCCTCGCTCGCGGCCGATGGCTCGGCGCTGCCCTATGATCCGTTCACGCCCTTCCTGGTCGGCAAGCCCAAGGGCGGCGTGAATGCCATGATCAACACCGCCGGGACCACCGCCCTGCCGGATGGCAACCGCATGTCGATCCAGCAGACCAACTGGACCTACGCGCTGATGATGAACTTCGCCACCTCGCTGGGGGTCAATTGCGAATTCTGCCACGAATCACGCAACTTCGGCTCGTGGTCGGAAAGTACGCCGAAACGCGTGACGGCCTATTACGGGCTGCACATGGTGCGCGGGCTGAACAACAACTACATGGTTCCGCTGACGGCCACCTTCGCGCACAATCTTCTCGGTCCGTCCGGCGATGTCGCCAAGGTGGATTGCTCGACCTGCCACCAGGGGCTCGCCAAGCCGCTGTATGGCGCACAGATGGCCAAAGCCTTCCCCTACCTGCAAGGCCCGGCCACGCTTGCCGATGCCTCGCCGACCTCGCCGGCTGCCAGCGGTGAAGCTGACCCGGCCATGATCACCATGACGAGCGCACCGGCCGCCGCAGCGCCGGCCAGCGCTGCTCCCGCACCGGCTCCCGCGGGGCAAGCGGGCAAATAACGCCCAACGCATGGTGTCGAAAAGGCGCGGGCCGCTGGGTCCGCGCCTTTTTTTGTGGCTGATGCCGGGGGGGTGGGGAAAGTAAGCAAGGCCAGGGGCTCTCCCTCCGGAGCCATTCCAGCGATGAAGAGCATCGCTGGAACCTTCGGCTCCTCCGCCCCTGGACCCCGTTAAAGGCGGAGCCTTTAAAATCCATTCGTTTTAGGCAAGGGGAGGGCGCTGCCTCGGTGGTTCAACTGATCTGGCCTGGGTCGCCCTCCCCTCGCCTAAAACTAGCGGGTTCTAAGGGCTAAGCCCTTAGTGGGGGTCGAGGGGGCAGAGCCCCCCGCCTTGCTTAGTTTCCCCCCCGGCATCAGCCGCGTAAGCGCTGCACCGTGGCTGTGGTTGAGTGGCCGGCCAGCAGGTTGGCGAGCATGACTTTGCCGCCCCAGGATTCGACTTCGCGCGCGCCGACCACGGTGTCGTGTGTGTAGTCGGCGCCTTTTACCAGCACGTCTGGCCGGATGACATCCAGGACTTCCAGCGGCGTATCTTCCTCGTAGATGACCACGAGATCGACGCTGGCGAGCGAGGCGAGCACTGCGGCGCGGGCGGCTTCGGGCTGCACCGGGCGGCTTGCCCCTTTGAGGCGGCGCACCGAGTTGTCGGCGTTGATCCCGACGATCAACCGGTCGCACGCGGCGCGGCATTGTTCGAGCAGATGGATATGGCCGGGATGCAGTTCCGCGGCTTCGGCCGCCACCTGGCGCGTCACCACCTTGCGCAGCGCGCCGGATGCTGGCTTGACCGCATCGATCAGATCGTTCGGCCGTGCGACCGCGGTGCCGACCTTGCCGACCACCAGCCCGCCCGCGATGTTCGACAGCCGGGCCGCGACTTCGAGCGACAGGCCTGCCGCCAGCCCGGCGGCGAGCACGGCGACCACCGTGTCCCCCGCGCCGGAGACGTCGTACACTTCGGACGCCTCGGCCGGATAATGCCGCTCGGTGGTTGCGGTGATCAGGCTCATGCCATCTTCGGCACGGGTGCACAGCACCGCGCCGAACCCGAATTTCGCGATCAGCCCGCGCGCCGCCGCGACGATCGAGGGTTCGTCATCGAGATCGAGGCCGGTGGCCGCGGCCAGTTCCCGCCGGTTCGGGGTGATCACATCCGCACCGGCGTAATGCGACCAGTCCGATCCCTTGGGATCGACCACCACTTTTCGCCCGATCGCGGCGGCATTGGCGATCAGCGCGCGTGCCAAATCGGGTGCCAGCACCCCTTTGCGATAATCCGACAGCACCGTGACCGAGGTGGCCGCCATCGCATCCGAGGCGATTTTCAGCAGCCGCTCGCCGAGCTTGGCCGGCAGGGCGGTGATCAGTTCACGATCGGCGCGGATCAGATGCTGGCCAGCGGCGATATAGCGGGTCTTGACCGTGGTGGCGCGGCCGTTTTCCACCAGCAGCCACGGCTCGACATTGGGTTGCCCGCCGATCAGCGCGGTCAGATCGGAGCCTTCCTGATCATCGCCCACCACCGAGACGAAGGCGGTGGCCGCTTCCAGCGCTGTCAGGTTGCGCACGACATTGCCCGCGCCGCCGGGCATCGAAATTTCGCGCGTCACCGAGAGAATCGGCACCGGCGCCTCCGGGCTGACCCGCTCGACCCGGCCATAAACATAACGATCCAGCATCAGATCACCGACCACCAGCACGCTCGCGCGCGCTAGAGAGTGAATCGCCGCGATCAGATCGCCATCGTCATGCTCCGTCATGGCGCATCGCTACCGTGCAGCGGCACGCGGGGCAAGCGGTTTGATCAATGGTTGGGCGCGCGGGTGGTTTTGGGCTTGGGGGGTGGGCGCGAAGGGTCGTTGAGGGCATGAAGCACTTCTTTTTTTGTAAAAAAAGAAGCAAAAAAACTTTTTTGATCTGGGACTGGGATGGTGACATGGCTCGTGCCTTGAGTCGGAAAGTTTTTTGCTTCTTTTTTTCAAAAAAGAAGACCTTTCTTCCTGCTCGACGCGGGCAATGGCAAAATGCCGCGCGTGCCTCTATCTATGGGCCATGAGCACGCTGCCCCATTTTCTCGACCGTAACCGCCCCGATGTGCCCGACCTTGCGGTGCCGCGCGGTGTCACGCCGTTTTTCCTGCCGAAACAACCGGTTCGCGGCCGGCTGGTCCGGCTTGGACCGCTGGCGGATGCGCTGCTGACCCGGCACGACCATCCGGACGCGTTGCGCACCATGCTGGGCGAAGCCTTGGCGCTGGTCGCCGGGTTGGCTACCGCGCTGAAATTCAGCGGCACGTTTTCGCTCCAAGCAAAGGGCGACGGACCGGTGCCGATGCTCCTGGCCGATTGTACCGATGCCGGCGCCCTGCGCGGCTACGCCCGCCTTGGCGAGGATGCCGCCATGCCCGAAGCGCCCACCGCGCGCGCGTTGATGGGGGATGGCTACCTCGCCTTCACCGTCGATCAGGGGCCGGACACCGAACGTCACCAGGGCATCGTCAGCCTTGAAGGCGATACGCTGGCCGACATGGCGCTGCATTATTTCGCAACCTCCGAACAGCTCGCCTGCGCCATCCATCTCGCCTGCGCCGAAACACCGGCCGGGTGGCGGGCTTCCGCGCTGATCATTGAACGCATCGCGGGCGCCGGCGGCATCGACCCGGAATTGTCGGAAGAGGCGCAGGAGGAATCCTGGCGCACCGCCAAAATCCTCGCCGCGACCATCACCGAGGCGGAATTGCTCGACGATGCGCTGCCGCCCGACCGCCTGCTGTACCGCCTGTTTCATGGTGAGGGTGTCGCGGTCGATCGCCCCCGCCCGCTCGCCTATGGCTGCCGCTGCTCGCGCGCCCGGCTTTCCGACGTGCTGCACGGGTTTTCCGAAGACGACCTCGATCACATGACGATCGATGGCGACATCACCATGACATGCGAATTCTGCAACGTCGATTTCCGCTTCCCGCGGGCCGATATCGCGCCCGCCGAACCAGCCGAACGCCGGGAGGACCAACCATGAAACCGATCAGTCTCGCCGTATTCCTTGCCTTGGCAGCCCCACTCGGCCTGGCTGCATGTTCGAGCGGTCCACCGGTGCAGACCAGTTTTCCCGAACTGCAATACACCTATTTGCCGCAGATCACCCTGAAGGTTGCCAGCGTTTCGGTGCGCGATGAATATCTGCCGGGCCCCAACGCCGCGCAGATGATCGCGGATGCGCCCGAGGCGCCGGCCGCCGTGCTCGAGCGCATGGCCCGCGAACGATTGATCGGCGATGGCAGCCCGGGTGCGGCGACGTTCACCATCAAGCGCGCGGCGCTCGAACAGGTGGGCGATAATCTTGAAGGCACCATGACGGTGGAACTCAGCGTCAATACCAGCAACGGCCAGCGGGTCGGCTATGCCGATGCCACGGTGTCGCGCAGCGAAACCGCGCCCTCCAACGAAACGCCCGATCGGATGCGCGCCGCCCTGTATGCGCTGACCAAGCGCATGATGGCGGATATGAACGTCGAACTCCAATACCAGATCCAGAAGAGCCTGCCCGACTGGCTCGCCTATAGCCCCACGCCCGGCATGGCCCCCGCCGCGTCCACCCTGCCGCCCACCTACAACGCCAATAACGGTATCGTGGCACAACCGCTCGGCGGCTCGGCCCCGGCCACCGGCGCCAGCCCCGCGCTGGTCGGCCCACCGGCCGTGCCCGGCCAGACCCTTGGCACCATGCCACTGCCCAGCCCGCAGGTGCAGTGATGCTGGCGTGGATGCCCCCCCATCCATCGACAGCGTCAGGCGAGCAATTGTTTGCGGATATCGAGCAGGGCGGCGCGCCGTGCGTGGTCGGTGCGCGGGTAGTTCATATCGAGCGCGGTCAGCGTATCGAGAATGATCTGTGACACGATGAGACGGGCGTTGTGTTTGTCATCGGCCGGCACGACGTACCAGGGCGCCTCGGCGGTGCTGGTCGCATCGAGGCAGGCTTCGTAGGCGGCCTGATACTGGTCCCAGAAGCCGCGTTCCTCGATGTCGGCGGTGCTGAATTTCCAGTTCTTTGCCGGATCGTCGATCCGTGCGAGTAAGCGCTTGCGCTGTTCATCTTTGGACAGGTGCAGGAAGAATTTGATGATTCTGGTGCCGTTCAGCGTCAGGTGATGCTCCAGATCGTTGATCGAGCGATAGCGGGTATCCCAGAACGCGCCCATGTCGTGCGGATTGTCCGGCGGCGGGTCGGGCAGGGCCTCGCTGGTCAGAATGTCAGGATGCACCCGGGTGATCAGCACTTCCTCGTAATAGGAGCGGTTGAATATGCCAATCCGGCCGCGTTCGGGCAGGTTGCGGGTGGTGCGCCACAGAAAATCATGCTGCTGTTCCAGCGCGCTCGGGTGCTTGAAGCTGAACACCTGGCAGCCCTGCGGATTGACGCCCGACATCACGTGCTTGATCACGCCGTCCTTGCCGGCCGCGTCCATCGCCTGAAAGATCAGCAGGATCGCGTGGCGGTTCGAGGCGTAGAGGAGCTGTTGCAAGGCGCTCAGCTGATCGACATGGTCGGACAGCAGTTTTTTGTAGCTCTTCTTCGAATCGAAAAACGGCTCGATTTCGGTTGGCAGCTTGTGCAGCCGGACGGTGTCGCCGGGTTTGATGCGGAATCGGTGCGGATCGATTTTCAAACCAGTCTCCTCGCTCAGCGGAGTAAAGGGTAGACCAGCGCCGCGGCGGCTTCGCCCATCGTGCGGATCGGCGCGTAATCGGCGGCGGTAAGCCGCGCGATCCCTTTGATATGCAGGATCGCGCGGACACTGGCCAGTGACGGATCGTCCATCACCGAATCCAGCGCCGCGATCATGCGCTGCACCACCTCATCTTGCGTCGCGGCGGCGGTGACCAGGGGCAGACCGGGCGTGGTGGGGGAGCGGCACAGGACGCGGATGCCGGCGCATTCGCCGGGTGCGTGATCAGCCAAAAGCCCGTGCGTCACGCAATCGATCGCGGCGATATCGGCCGCACCGGTGCGGACCGCGCGCAGGCTGTCGCGATGCGCGCCGGTCACCAGCACGCGCCGGAAAAACGATGGGCCACCGGCGATCGGTGCCACCACCGCGCGCAACGCGCTCATGCCGGATTGGCTGTTCCAGCCGTTGATCGCGGCGATGCCGCCGCGCAGATCGGCAATGCGCTGGGCCGGATGATCGGACCGCACGATGATGAGGCTGCAATAATCCGCCCCATCGCAGCCGGGCAGATCGTAGCACGGGGTTGCCACCAGACGGACGGTTTCGCGCAGCGTGGTCATGAACGGCAGGCCGCAGGTCTGCGCCAGTACCAGGGCCGGATCACGCCAGATCGTCTCCAGCGGTCGGTCATGCGCCAGCGCGTCCGGCACCGGTGCGATGCCGTCTGCCCGCATCCGGTCGCGGATCGCCTGCCACAGCCGATCGATCGCCGGGCGCAATTGCGGCAGATCGTACATCGCAAGGCTGGCAACCGGCGCGGCGCTCATGACGCGGCGATAACAATGGCGCGCGCCGCACTCAGGTCGAAAATCGCCTCGCCTTCCACGCCGATCGGCAGCAGCGGCCGCAGGGCGGTGAACAGCGGTCCGGTGCGGGCACCCAGCGTCGCGGGAGCGATGCCGCGCCGCGCGATCGCCCAGGCGGCACAGACCGCCTCGATCGTGGCGAGGTTCCACGCCGGTGCGAGCATCTGTTCGAGCTGATCGACCGCGACCGGCGCGTTGCCCGCGACATCCTCGACCCCGTCGCCCAGCTGGCCGCGAAAATTCAGCACCGCCGGGTTCGCCGCCTGCCGTACCGATGCGAGGCAGTCGTGCCCGGCCAGCCCGGTCGGCAAGCCGCTGAACTGCGCCCATTGGATTTTATGGATGCGCTCGCCCGCGGCATCGCACAGCCTAGCCAAAGCGAGCCGCAGCGTATCGAGCGTCAAGGCCAGCAGCGTGGTGTCCATGTTGCCGTGCGAGATGAACGGGGCCGGCGCGTCATCGCCCCACAGCACCAGCGGATTATCGGGGATCGCGTTCAACTCCCGCTCCCAGGCGTCCCACGCGAAATCGAGCGCCGCCGCCGCCGCGCCGTGGATTTGCGGCACGCAGCGAAAGCTCAACGGGTCCTGCAGCAAGCGGTTCACCCCGCCGGCCAGCAGCGCGCCACCGGCCAGCGCCGCGCGCAGGCGCTGACCCACCGCACTCTGCCCCGGCTGGCCGCGCGCCTGATCGACCGCCTCGCTCCAGGACGCCGCATTACCTTGAAACCCTTCGAGCGACAGACAAGCCACGAGGTTTTGCACCGCGAACAGCCGCCGCGCCTCGGCCAGCGCCAGGCTGCCGAGGCCGAGGGTGAGGGCGTTGCTGTTGAGCAGCGACAGCGCCTCCTTCGCGGCCAGCCCATCGAGCGATGCCGCACCGCGCCCGCCGGCGCCGACGCCGGCGCGGCCGATGATGCCGAGCGATAATTGGCTCATCGCAACGATATCCGACATGCCCGACGATGAGCCGAGTACCGCATCCGGCAGGTCATCGGCCTGCAACCGCGCCAGCAGCGCATCGACCAGGACCGGCCGCACGCCGGTACGCCCTGACGCCATGATGTGCAGCTGGATCGCCAGGGCCGCCCGCACCCCGGCGCGGCTGGCGCGCGGAGCCGGCGCGATCGTGGCATGGGCGGTGATCAACCGGTCGTTGAAGGCGGCGATGGTGGCGGGATCGACCGCGAAATCCTTCTGGCTGCCCACCCCCGTCGTCACGCCATAGGCGGGGATGCCGGCGGCGACGATGCGCTCGACCACCGCGCGTCCGGCGGCGATGCGGGGCACGGCGGGCGATGCGAGCGCGGGCGTGGCACCGCCGTGGGCGAGCGCTTTGAGGTCATCGATGCTGAGGCGCGCGCCGAGCTCGACGATCGGCGCCTTGGCGGTCTGGCTCAATCCGGGGGTACTTTCAGGTTGGAGAAAAACGCCGCGATGTCGGGCGGTTGCACCACCGCGCCGCGCACCAGCTGGTCGAACCGGCGGATCAGGGCGCGGATATGCTCGGTCCAGGTGAACACGAAATAAAATCCGCCGACGAACACGGCCGCGCGCGTGGTGCCGAACACGGTGAACGGCACGGAATACAAATCGCGCCGGTCGAACAGGAACAGCCGGAAACTCGGGTACAGCTCGCGGCTGAGGGTCTGGATGCGCGCGATCTGCTCGGCCCGGTCAACCGCCGCCAGACCGGCCCAGACACCCCGGCCGGCGGCGAATTCCTCGATCGCCTGGACCGCGGCGCAGGCTTCGATTTCGGTTTCCGGGCGTTGCAGATATTCCAGCCGGCTGGTCACGCTGTCCCAGCGGGGCGGCGCATCGCCGCTCGCGTGACGATATTCATGCATCAGCACGGCCTCGGTCTTCAACAGATCGGGGAAGCCGACCGGCACGGTGCGGATCTTGTTGCCGGCGGTCTCGACCATCCATTGAAACATCCGGTCATCGATCGGCAGACCCTCATGCGGTTCGATCTGCATGATTTCGCCGAAACTCGCCTGGGTCACCTGTTCGCGCAGATTGAGGCCGAGCAGCCAGTCGGTCGAGACGCCGCAGGCGGTGGCGATCGCCACCAGCGTTTCCGCGCGCGGCAGGCGAGGGGTCTGGTCGCTGAGCAATTGCGTCAAGGTCGATCGATCGAGCCCGGTGGCGCGGGCAAACGCCGCCTGCGTCATGCCGCGCTGGGCAATCACGTCGAGCAGGCGGTCGCGAAACGCGGGCGCGGCGATCCGGCGATCAGGAACCATGGTGGATCATCATCATCGTGCTGTGTGAATTATCATCACATGACGCGTTCTGTCTACAACTCGCACGTTTCCATCAGTTCATTCTGATTTTAAACCGACCCCATGCTCCCAATCGATTTGAAACCGCATGAACAACCCCACGCAACCCAGATCGTTCCGGCCATCGAATGGCCGACGCTGGGACTGACGATCGTGATTTACGGGCTCTGGCTCGGCCTGACCTGGTTTCATGGGGCGATTCCCTGGCCGCTGCTGCTGATCGGTGGGGCGTGGATCATCGCCTGGCATGGCTCGTTGCAGCATGAGTTGATCCACGGTCATCCGACCCGCGTCGCCGCGGTCAATCGGGCGCTCGGCCTGCCCGCGCTCGCGCTGTTCCTGCCGTTCGATCGGTACCGCACCCTGCACATCGCGCATCATCGCAACGAATATCTGACCGATCCGCTGGAAGATCCCGAAACCTACTACTGGACGGCGATCGATTGGCACCGCCTGCATCCGGCGGCGCGGATCATCGTGCACGGATCGGCACGGCTGGCCGGGCGGCTGCTGATCGGGCCGCCCTGGATGATCACGCGGTTCTTATGGCATGAGTCTGGTCGCCTGTGGCGCAATGAGCCCGGCGTGCGCGCCGCCTGGGCGGTGCATCTGCCGATCGCAGCGCTCATCGTGGTCTGGCTCGTCGCGGTGTGCGGCATCAGCCCGCTGCACTACGCGCTGCTGTTCATTCTGCCCGGCACCGCGCTGCTGCTGATCCGCTCCTTCGCTGAGCACCGCGCCGCACCCGATGCGGCGCACCGGACCGCCGTGGTCGAAAACGCCCGGCTGCTCGGCTGGCTGTTCCTGTTCAACAATCTGCACAGCGCGCATCACGAGCGGCCCGGCCTGCCTTGGTACCGGCTGCCGCGCTGGTATCGCCAGGAGCGCAGCCGGCTGCTGCGCGATAACGGCGGGCTGGTCTACCAGGGCTATGGCGATGTCATCCGCCGCTACCTGATCCGCCCGCACGATCAGCCGGTTCACCCGTTCGATCGCGAGGTGAACCGGCCCTAATCAGGCCGCTTGCAGCGCGGGCATCATCAGCGCTTCGGCGCGGGTGAACAGCGCCGGATCGACCTTCGCGTCCGACGCCTTGATGTTCTCGTCGATCTGCGCGGGGCGCGATGCCCCGATGATCGCGGCGGCGACATTGGGCTCGCGCAGCACCCAGGCGAGGGCGAATTGCGCGAGCGTCAGCCCCGCCTGCTGGGCCAGCGGCTGCATGGCCTGCACCGCTTCGAGCACCGCGCGCCGCTCGGTCAAATCCTGCAGGAAATGGCCCATGCTGGCGCTGGTTGCGCGCGACCCGGCCGGCGGCTTGGCGCCGGGGTGGTATTTTCCGGTCAGAATACCCTGGCCGAGCGGGGACCAGACGATCTGCGAAATGCCGTGGGCGGCGCAATAGGGGATCACCGCGTCTTCCGGCTTGCGCCAGATCATCGAATATTGCGGCTGGCTGGAGACGAATTTCGTAACCCCCATCATCTCGGTCGCTTCGCGGATTTTCTCGACCGGCCATTCGGAAAACCCGATATAGCGGGTCTTGCCGGATTTCACCGCTGCGGTCAGCGCTTCCATGGTTTCATGCAGCGGTGTTTCGGGGTCGTAGCGGTGGCATTGGTAGAGATCGACATGATCGACGCGGAGCCGTTTGAGCGACGCATCGAGCTGTTTTTCGATCTGCGCGCGCGACAGGCCCTTGTCGGTCTCGGTCATCGGAAAGAACAGCTTGGTCGCCAGCACGTAGCTATCACGCCGCACCCCGGCGAGCGCCTCGCCCAGCACGGTTTCGGCGGCACCCTTGCCGTAGATATTGGCGGTGTCGATCAGCGTGATGCCAAGTTCCAGCGCGCGTTTGACGCAGGCGATCGATTGGTCCTTTTCGACGCCGCCGGAATAGGTCAGCCACGAGCCGAGCGCGATGTCCGATACGGTCAGATCGCTGTCGCCGAGTTTACGGTATTGCATGAATGTCTCCTCAAATGTCCGCACATCAGATTGCGTCGCAACCGGCCGGGCGCAACCCTTTACCGCCGCACCGCCGCTCGATAAGCACGCGGGCATGACCACACTCGACCCTGACGATTGGAGCGGCCTGCGCGCGCTCGGCCATCGGATGATGGACGACATGATCGACCGGCTGGCGGGATTATCGGCCTCTCCGGTCTGGCGCCCGATGCCGCCATCGATCCGGTCGGGCTTCACCGCCGCACTGCCGGTCGCAGGCACCGGGCCGGAGGCGGCCTACGCGCGGTTCACCGAAACCATCGCACCCTATGCATCGGGCAACACCCATCCCCGCTTTATGGGCTGGGTGCAGGGCGGCGGCAATCCGGTCGGGATGCTGGCGGAATTGCTCGCGGCCGGGCTGAACGAGAATTGCGGCGGGCGCGATCACGTCGGCCTCGCGGTCGAACGCCAGGTGATCGCCTGGTCCGCCGCCATGCTCGGCCTGCCGGAGACCACCGGCGGTCTGATGGTGACCGGATCATCGATCGCCAATTTCATCGCGTTGCTCTGCGCGCGGCGGCGCTTCTGCGGCCCCGCTGTACGGCGCGACGGCGTGGAAGGTGCCGCGCTGGTGGGCTACGCACAGGAGGGCGTGCACCGCTGCGTGCCCGGGGCGTTCGACATGGCGGGGTTGGGCAGCGCCGCGCTGCGCCGGATCGACACGGATGATGCGGGGCGGATCGACCTCGCAGCACTGGAGGCGCGGATTATCGCCGATCGCGCGGCCGGGTGCGCGCCGTTTCTGCTGGTCGGCACGGCCGGCAGCGTCGATATCGGCGCGATCGATGATCTGGCCGCACTGGCCGCGGTCGCTGCGCGGCACGGGCTGTGGTTTCATGTCGATGCCGCGTTCGGCGCGCTGCTCGCGTTGTCACCCAGCCGCGCGGCACTGCTCGATGGCATCGGGCAGGCGGATTCGGTCGCGTTCGATTTTCATAAATGGGCGCAGGTGCAATATGATTCCGGCTGCATCCTGGTGCGCGAGCAACAATGGATGCTCGATAGTTTCGCGCAATCCGCCTCGTATTTGACCACTACCGCGCGCGGCCTCGCGGGCGGCGCGCCCTGGCCGTGCGACCTCGGGCCCGATCTGTCGCGCGGGTTTCGCGCCCTGAAAGTGTGGATGACGCTCGAGGCCTATGGCACCGCGCGGCTGGGTGCCATCGTCGATCATGGCTGCGACCTCGCGCAACGCCTCGCGGCAACGCTTGCGGCGAGCCCGCTGCTGGTCCTCGCCGCCCCGGTCGCACTGAACATCGTGTGTTTTCGTTATGACGACGGCGGGCCGGACCTCGATGGGCTGAACAGCGATCTCGCGGCCGATCTGCAGGAGGCGGGGCAATTCGTCGTCTCGACCACGCTGATCGGTGGCAAGCGTGTGCTGCGCGCCGCCATCGTCAATCACCGCACTACCGAAACCGATGTCGATGCCCTGGTCGCGGCGATCTGCGAAGCCGCGCAAAACCGGCGGCATCGATCGGCCTGACCGATCGGTTCGATCACGCCGGACGGATGGTTGAGCCCGATCATCCCCGCCATAAAGGGGCCAGAGGTGTCCCATGCCCAAAGACAATATCGACTATTCAGCACCGGTCGGCGATGCGGTTGCCTATACCACGTGCTATATGTGCGCCTGCCGCTGCGGCATCAAAGTCCATCTGAAGGACGGCAAGCTCCGCTATATCGAGGGTAACCGCGATCATCCGGTGAACCGCGGCGTGCTGTGCGGCAAGGGCTCGGCCGGCATCATGACGGCGATTTCGCCATCGCGGCTGCGCAAGCCGCTCAAGCGCGCGGGGCCGCGCGGGGCGGGCGAATTCGTCGAAATCGAGTGGGACGAGGCCATGGCCATCGCGACCGACCGGCTCGCGCACATCCGCGCCGATGATCCGCATAAACTCGCCCTGTTCACCGGGCGCGATCAGTCGCAGGCGCTCACCGGCCTGTTCGCGCGCATGTTCGGCACGCGCAATTTCGCGGCCCATGGCGGGTTCTGCTCGGTCAACATGGCGGCCGGCGGGCTATATTCGGTCGGCGGCGCGTTCTGGGAATTCGGCGAGCCGGACTGGGAGCACGCCAAATTGTTCCTGCTGTTCGGCGTCGCGGAGGACCATGATTCCAACCCGATCAAGCTGGGTCTGGCCAAGCTCAAGGAGCGCGGCGCCAAGATCGTTTCGATCAACCCGATCCGCACCGGCTATTCGGCGATCGCCGATGAATTCATCGCGATCACGCCGGGCACCGATGGCCTGTTCGTGCTGGCGCTGATCCATTGCCTGCTCGAAACCGGGTCGATCGATACCGAATTTCTGATCCGCTACACCAATGCGCATTATCTGGTGATCGATGATCCCGGCGCACCCGATCACGGCCTGTTCCTGCGCGATGCGGCGGGCAAGCCGCTCGCCTTCGATCGTGCGACGCAGAGCGTGACGGATGCGATGGCCACCGCCACCGACCCCGCCCTGCTCGGCCGCTTCACAACGAGCGATGGCCGCAGCGCCCGCCCGGCGTTCGACATTCTGGCGGCGCGCTACACCGCGCCCGATTACACACCGGAAGCGGTCGCCGTGCGCTGCGGCATCGATGCGGCCGATATCCGCCGCATCGCCGCCGAAATCGCCGAAATCGCGTTCAACCAGGCGATCAGCCTCGATCAGCCCTGGACCGATACCGAAGGGCGCACCCATCCGACCATGACGGGGCGGCCCGTCGCGATGCACGCCATGCGCGGTATTTCCGCCCATTCCAACGGGTTTCATTCATGCCGCGCGATCCACGTGTTGCAAATGCTGATCGGCGCGGTCGATACGCCGGGTTCATGGCGCTATAAATCGCCCTATCCGAAACCGATCCCCGGCGGCCCGGCACCGGGCGGTGACCGGCACGATCCGGATGGCGCGCTGAGCGCCGCGGTGCTGGGCTTCCCGTCTAGTCCCGCGGATCTGCTGGTCGATGACGAGGGCGAAGCGCTGCGGCTGGACCGGGCGTTTTCGTGGGAGGCGCCGCTCGGCATTCATGGCCTGATGCACATGGCGATCGCCGAGGCCCATGCCGGCGGCGGCGATAAAATCGATACCCTGTTCCTGTACATGTCAAACATGGCCTGGAACTCGGCGATGAATCCCGGCGAGACGATGCGCATGCTGACCGACCATGATCAGGACGGCAATTACCGCATCCCCTTCGTGATCTACGCCGACGCCTTCGCCTCGGAAACCGTCGCCTACGCCGATCTGGTCCTGCCCGACACCACCTATCTCGAACGCTACGACTGTATTTCCCTGCTCGACCGGCCGATCGGCTCGGCGCACGGACCGGCCGATGCCATCCGGGTGCCGGTGCTCAAGCCGGACCGCGATGTGCGGCCGTTTCAGGATGTGCTGATCGATCTGGCCGGCCGGCTCGGCCTGCCGCAATTCGTCGATGAACAGGGCGAAAAACGCTACCAATCCTACGCCGACTACATGGTCCGCCACGAGCGCAAACCCGGCGTCGGCCCGCTCGCCGGGTTTCGCGGCGCCGATGGCACCGCGATCGGCAAGGGCGCGGTCAACCCGGACCAGCTGCGCCGCTATGTCGAGAATCACGGCTTCTGGCAGCACCATCTGCCGGCCGAGCAGCTCTACTACAAACATGCGAATCGCGCCTATCTGAGCGGGGCGAAAGCGATGGGGCTGATCGAGACCGATGATCAGATCGTTCTGCATCTCTACAGCGAAATCCTCCAGACGTTCCGCCTCGCCGCCGAAGGTCACGGCAGCCGCATCCCGCCCGCCCGGCTGCGCGCGCGGATCGCCAGCATGATGGACCCCTTGCCGATCTGGTATCCGCCGATCGAGCAGAGCATGACCGACCCCGATCGCTTTCCCCTGCACGCGATCACCCAGCGGCCGATGGCGATGTATCATTCATGGGGCTCGCAGAACGCGTGGCTCCGCCAGATATTATCGGAAAACCGGCTCTACCTGCACCGCGATCTGGCCGCAGCGCATGATCTGGCCGATGACGACTGGATCGAGCTTGTCTCGCGCAACGGCCGGGTGAAATGCCAGGTGCGGATCATGGACGGCGTGAACCCGAACACGGTATGGACCTGGAACGCCATCGGCAAGCGCACCGGCGCCTGGGCGCTCGCCAAGGAGGCACCGGAATCCCGCCGCGCCTTCCTGCTCAACCACATCATCTCCGAATATCTGCCCGAGGATGGTGCGGGTCACCGCGCCTCGAACTCCGACCCGGTCACCGGTCAGGCGGCCTGGTTCGACGTGACGGTGCGGATCGAAAAATGCGCGCCCGACACGCAGGAAGCCATAGAACCGATGTTCGCGCCATTCGCCTACACGCCACGGAGGGCCGCGGAATGACCTCGCTCCCGCAACCGATCGAGGGTGCCAAAAAACTCGGCCTGGTGATCGACCTCGATACCTGCGTCGGCTGCCATGCCTGCGCGGTGAACTGCAAGGAATGGAACACCGGCGGCCATTCCGCACCGCTGCCCGATTACGACAAATACGGCGCCGACCCCGATGGCGTGTGGTTCAACCGCATCCACTCCTACGAGGCCACCGGCAAAGACGATGGCTGCGGCGGCCGCACCGTCAATTTTCCCCGCTCCTGCCTGCATTGCGAGACGCCGCAATGCGTCACCGTCTGCCCCACCGGGGCCTCGTACAAACGCGCCGAAGACGGCATCGTGCTGGTCAACACCGATATCTGCATCGGCTGCAAACTCTGCTCCTGGGCCTGCCCTTACGGGGCGCGCGAGTTCGATGAGGATGCGGGCGTGATGAAAAAATGCACGCTCTGCATCGACCGGATCTACAACACCAGCCTGCCGGAGGCCGAGCGTGAACCGGCCTGCGTCGCAACCTGCCCCTCGCGCGCGCGGCATTTCGGCGATCTGGGCGATCCTTCGAGCGATGTCTCGAAACTGGTCGCAGCCCGCGGCGGTGTCGATCTGATGCCCGAGCTCGGCTACAACCCGGTCAATAAATACCTGCCGCCGCGCCGCGCCATGATCCCGACCCGCGCAACCGAAACGCCGGTGCGCAGCGGCACCGGGCTCGGCGCTGCCCTGCTCACCCTGGTCGACCGCGTGTTGTCGCGATGACCCCGGCAAGCTCCGTTCTCCTGCTGACCACCCTGACCGGCTTCGGCTACGGTCTGCTCGCCTGGCTCGGGCTGTTCTGCGCGCTCGGACTGTTGCCGCACGCGCCCTGGTTTGTGCCGGTCGCCGTCATGATCGCGCTGGCTTTCGCGAGCGGCGGCCTGCTCGCCTCGACGCTGCATCTCGGCCGGCCGGAACGGGCGTGGCGCGCGTTCAGCCAATGGCGATCGTCATGGCTGTCGCGTGAAGGTGTCGCCTCCATCCTGACCTATCCGCCGGCGCTCGGCTTCGCGGCGCTGTGGTATTTTGCCGGCGCCGGCGCGCCGGCCACCCGCGCGCTCGGCCTGCTGGCGGCGTTCATGGCGCTCGCAACGGTGTATTGCACCGCCATGATCTATGCCAGCCTCAAGCCGATCCGGCAGTGGCACAACCGGCATACCGCGCCGGATTACCTGATCTTCGCCGCGTTGTCCGGCGCCACGCTGCTCGCCGCCCTCACCGGCATCTGGACCGGCCATGCGCGCCTCACCGGCGCGCTGGCCGCCCTCGCCGCCCTGGTCGCGGCGGTCGCCAAACTCGGATACTGGCGCTGCATCGACCGGCAGGCACCGCTCACCACCCTCGCATCCGCGACCGGCCTCGCCGCGTTCGGCAGCGTGACACCGCTCGATCAGCCGCATTTCACCGAAAACTATATCCTGCGCGAAATGGGCTATCAGATCGCGCGCAAGCACGCGGCCAAGCTACGCCGGATCGCCCTGGTCGTCGCCTTCGGCCTGCCCTTCCTGTTCGCGCTACTGGCGGCGATCGGCATCGCACCAATGATCGCCGCCCCGCTCGCAGCAATTTGCACCGGCGCCGGCCTGTTCATCGAGCGCTGGCTCTTCTTCGCCGAGGCCACCCATGTCGCCGCGATCTATTACGGTCGCGCCGTCTGAGCGATGCCCTGGCGCATGAAATCGGCCAGTTCCGGTTCCGCCGGCAATGGTGCCGGGGGGGCATAACGCACCGCCAGCAACCCGCGGCACAGCGCGCCGTTGAACTCCGCATTCAACCCGACCCGGCTGATATGGCGCAGATAGACCGGCAAGGTTTCGTGCATGATCGGCTCACCCGCGCTGGTCACCAGCGCGCGCGGCAAGCCCCCGGCCAGGTCGCGCCGTTCGAGATAGCGCCGCCTGAGCGCCGCACCCGCGCCATCGAGCGCCAGCGCCTCCAACCCCGCGATATCGAGCGACAGAAAGGCGACCGGATCATGCCCGGCCGCCAGCAGATGCCGCAGCAACGCCTCCTGCCGCCGCTCCATCGCCTTCAGGCCGAATTGCAGACGGATGCTGGCCAGATCATTGCCGGCCTCGGTTGGAAACGCATCGACGAAATCCTTGTCCTGCGCGATACCGTCGTTGATCGCATCGATGAACATATGCTCATCGAGCGTCACCGCGACCGATGCGACCCACGGAAGTGCCCGCACCGCATCGCGCATGTCCGCCGCCATCAGATACGAAAAATTCGCGGCACACCAATAGGTCGGCAGCCGGAACCTGATGTCGACGGCACCGGTTCCGGCAATGTCGATGCCGGTGATGAAGCCGAGTTCGACCACGCTCTCATCGAGTTCCGGATCGGTCACCTGATCGAGAGCGGCGCGCACCGCACGGGTGCGCGCCTCAAGGCTGAGGCTCACGCCGCGACCTGTTCCATCCGGTCGAGCTTGGCCCGCTGGCTCGCGATATCGACGCCATAGATCCGGGCCGCATTTTCGCCGAGAATCTTGCGCTTCGCCGTCATCGTCAGCTCCTTGCCGGTCTCCTTCATCACCTCGTCCGGCAGGTCGAAATTCATGAATTTCTCGACCAGCCATTGCGGCGTCCAGATGCCGTAATCCGAACCGAACAGGATCTTGTCCTCGCCGATCCAGAACAGCAATTCCGAAATCACCTTCGCGAAATACCCCGGCCGCGTGTGAATGAACGGCAACACCACGGCGAGCCCGCCATAGACGTTGGATTCCTGCGTCGCGATCCAGCAGAAATCATCGAGGCGCGGCAGACCGCAATGCTCGACGATGAAGTTCAGGTTCGGAAAATCGGTGGCGCAATGATCGATATCGGCGACATCGAACGCATCGCGGTCGAGCGGCAGAATCGTCGGGCCCTTGTGGACATGAATGTTCTTGATGCCGAGTTTCTCGCATTTCTCCAAATATTTATAGGCCGCCGGATCAGAGAGTTTGTACCCGCGGCTGTCGCCGTTCCACTCGGCGGTGTAGAGCTTCACGCCCCTGAGCTTGTAGGTTTCCGCCTGCGCCTCCAGCGCCTCGAGCCCGCCCTCGCCATCCCGGGGATCGAACGCACCGTTCAGGATGAAGCGATTGGGGTAGCGCTTGCCCAGAATGGCGTTCTGCTCGAGCGTGTTGAAGCCGTTCTTGTAGAAATCCTTGAGATAGGTCGGCTGAAAGATCGCCATGTCGTCCGGCCCGTCGATGAACAGATCCTTGACCATCTGCTCGGCGCCATATTTGGCGAATTTTTCCGCGGTCCACAGCTGTTCCGGCGGCGACAGCGACGCATGATAACCGTAGAAACAGTCGATGAACTGCTTGCCGTGAATATTGCGGATGTTCTCCGGGCTCGCATCCCACAGATGCACATGCCCATCGATGATGAAAATCTCCGATCCGTCTTTTGCCTTGTACATATCTTGTCCGTTTCCTTTTTGTTGAATGGAGCTTCAGGGAACCAACACGGCGCGGCCACGGACTTTGCCGTGGTGCAGGTCATGCAGCGCAGTATTGGCGTCTTCAAGCCGGTATTCGCGCGTCGCAAGGGTGACTTTGCCCTGGTCGGCCAGCGCCATCAGTTCGATCAACTCGGGATAGGTGCCCACCAGATTGCCGACGATGGTCTTCTCCGAAGTGATCATGTCGATCGTGGGAATATCGATCTTACCGCCATACCCCACGATATAGTAAAACCCGGCGTTGCGGGTCATTGCAAGACCTTTCGCAACCGCATCGCCCTCGCCCACGAAGTCGATCACCGCCTCCGCACCCTTGCCCTTGGTCAGGCGCAGAACCTCGTCCACCTCCGACCCGTCCGCCTTCACCGCGAAATCGGCACCGCACTCCTGCGCCAGTTTCAGCGCCATGTCCGCCCGATCAACAATAATGATCTGCGCCGCGCACAACGCCCGCAACACCTGGATGCCGATATGGCCAAGCCCACCCGCGCCGATCACCACGGCGAACTCGCCCGGCAGCAGATGCCGCGAGGCCTTCTTCGCCGCGCGATACGCGGTCAATCCCGCGTCGGTGTGCGGCGCGACATCCTTGGGCGACAGGGTCTCCGGCAGCTTGATGATCGACCGCGCGCCCGTTCGCAAATACTGCGCATAGCCGCCATTGACGTTGATGCCCGGAAACTCGCTCTCATCGGCATGCATGTCCTCGCCCCGCCGGCACGCCAGGCAATGACCCGAGGTGATCAACGGATGACATATCACCGGGTCCCCCACCTTCAGATGCGTGACACCCTTGCCCAGCGCCTCGATCCAGCCGGCATTCTCGTGACCCAGAATATGCGGCAGTGCCAGGTCAACCTTGCTGCGCCAGATCCCCTCGATCACATGCAGATCCGTCCGGCACACACCCGCGCCGCCAATCCGCACGATCACGTCGTTCGGCCCCTTGATCGCCGGATCGGGGACATCCTCATAGGTGACGAACACCGGATTGCTCAGCGCTTCGTCATATTCATGCAGCACGGCTGCTTTCATTGTCGTTTCCTCGTTTGGTCGATCCGCCCGCAATCCTTGCATCCTTCGTGCCAAACCGGCCCGATCCCGCAAACCCAACGCTGCCACCCCGCCCAACCCGCGCGGGCTGTTCCACTTCGCAACAGAAATCCGCAACACCTGTTGCGTTGCGGGTCGCCATGGCATCGGCGGATGGTGCTGGGAGTCCAGAACGCAGGCCCCATCGGGGGCGCATCGATCAGGGCGCGTCGATCAGGGCGCGTCCGGCAAGCGTCGTCTCGCCCGGGTCAGGCAGAACCACGCGGCAACCCGCTCCGATCAACGGAGCCCGCTCTGCTCTCGATGCAAATTCCGCTTTCGCACCCCCCACCCTCCGGCCCTATGATGCCTGCGTGTCAGAAACGCGCGCGCACCCCCCTTTCACGATCGTCTGCTTCGCCACCGTGATGGACGCGCTCTGCACCGTCGTCGCCGAAAAAGGCCGTGCCGCCTATATCCCGGCCCCCATGGTCCATCTGATCTGGGCCCGCCTGCGCAACCTCACCGCCCGCTTCCTCGCCGCCCTCGCGCGCGGCCCCCAACCACCAGGCAAGCAGCGCCCCGCGCCCAAACCCCAAACCATGGCGATCGCCGAACCGGACATCGCGCAGCCCCCCAAACCGCACCGCAAACGCCTCACCCTGCCGCGCCGCGAAGCCTGGCTCTACCGTATGCTCCCCGAAACCGGCTTCGCCCGCTTCAGCCTGCAACATCTCTTGTCCGACCCCGAATTCGCGGGATTCCTGGAAGCCAACCCCAGACTCATCCGCATCCTGACCCCGCTCTACAACGCCATGGGCATCGATCTACCCACCGAACCCCCCTTCGGCCCCGACCCACCGCCAGACTCTCGCCGCCACATCATCTTCGGCGCACCAGAACCCGATGCAGCCGAACCGGATGCACCCCAACCCCAGCCCGCAGACCCGGATTTCAAAAATCGACCTGCCTGACACCGGCACTTCAGCACGATCATTTCATTACGATATCGAAACAATCAGGGCGTTCCGTGTCTCGTCACCTCGCCCACCCCCACGGCAACCCAGCCCCCAGCCACGCCCCGTATATCACAATCGCGTGATAATCCGCCGTCGATGACGCGCCCGCCGCCGTTATTTGCCCTACCGATCATGTGTGACGAAATATTATTTCGCGAAAAACCCACGTCCCCAGCCCCTCCCGATCCCGTGTCGCCACGCGCGAGCAGCAAACCAAAACATCCGCCCCCGCCGCCGCCGCCCGCCGCAAACCGCTGATTTATCTCGCCAATCGCCCCGGTTCTGCACATACTCACATCAGGGAAGACACGCCGTTCACGGTAGTCGCACTTCGAACGCACCGCTCAGGTGCAGGAGCGAACCGCGCTATGAAGACCGCCGAACACGCGCGCGACGCGCGCTACACCGCCGCCGCCGGCCCGATGATCCTCACCGGCACCCAGGCGCTGATCCGCCTGCTGATCACCCAGCGCCGGCGCGACCGTGCTTCCGGCCTCAACACCGCCGGTTTCCTCTCCGGCTATCGCGGCTCGCCGCTCGGCGGCCTCGATATCCAGGCCTTCGCCGCCAAAAAAGCGCTCGAAGCCGAAGACATCGTCTTCAAACCCGGCCTCAACGAAGACCTCGCCATGACCGCGGTCTGGGGCTCGCAAATGACCCCGCTGTTCCCGGGCCACACCGCCGATGGCGTCTTCGCCATGTGGTACGGCAAAGGCCCCGGCGTCGATCGCTCGGGTGATGCCATGAAGCACGCCAACTACGCCGGCACCACCCGCCTCGGCGGTGTGCTGGTCGTCACCGGCGACGACCACGCCGCCAAATCATCCTCAATCGCCAACCAATCCGAACAGGCGTTGATCGCCGCCGGAATCCCCGTCCTCGCCCCAAGCTCGATCGCCGACATCCTCACCCTCGGCCTCTACGGCTGGGCCGCCTCGCGCCACGCCGGCCTCTATCTCGGCTTCAAGACGGTCGAGGAAATCATCGACTGCACCGCCTCGATCATCGCCGACCCCGATGTCCCGATCGTGATGCCGGATAGCGATCCCGCAACCGTCGCGATGCGGCTGCACGAACCGATCCTGGCGCAGGAAGCCAGGATGTTCCGCATCCGCCACCCCGCCCTGCTCGAATTCGTCCAGGCGAACCCGATCAACCGCATAATCGATCGAGCACCAGGTGCCCGCATCGGCATCGTCACCGCCGGCAAATCCTTCCTCGATGTCCAACAATCCCGCACCGACCTCGCCCTCGCCGGCATCCGCGTGCTCAAACTCGGCATGACCTGGCCGCTCGAACCCGACATCATCCGCGCCTTCGCCCACGGCCTCGAAGAAATCATCGTCGTCGAGGAAAAACAGCCCCTGATCGAAACCCAGATCAAGACCATCCTCTACGGCACCGCCAACGCCCCAAGGGTCCTCGGCAAGACCGACGACCAGGGCCGCACCCTCCTGAAACCCGAATCCGATCTCTCCGCCGCCGAAATCACCCTGGCCCTGGGTGACCGCGTCCAACGCATCCACCCCACCGAAGCCCGCGCGACCAGCCTAGCCAATCTCCGCGCCAATATCGACATCGCGCAGAAACTCGATTTCGGCGCCCACCGCACCCCGCATTTCTGCTCCGGCTGCCCCCATTCCACCTCGACCGTGGTGCCCGAGGGCTCACGCGCCATGGCCGGCATCGGCTGCCACTACATGGTCACCTGGATGGACCGCGAAACCGACGTGTTCAGCCAGATGGGCGGCGAAGGCGTCGCCTGGATCGGCCAGGCCCCCTTCACCACCGAACAACACGTCTTCGCCAATCTGGGCGACGGCACCTACCACCATTCCGGCAGTCTCGCGATCCGCGCCGCCATCGCCGCCAAAGCCAACATCACCTACCGCATCCTGTTCAACGACGCCGTGGCGATGACCGGCGGCCAACACGTCGACGGCCCGCTCAGCGTCCCCCAAATCACCCGCCAAATGCACGCCGAAGGCGCCGCCAGAATCGACATCGTCACCGACGAGCCGGAAAAATACCACGGCGTCACCGACCTCGCCCCCGGCGTCACCATCCACCACCGCCGCACGCTCGACGCGCTCCAGCGCACCCTGCGCGAAACCCAAGGTGTCACGATCCTGATCTACGATCAGACCTGTGCCACCGAAAAACGCCGCCGCCGCAAACGCGGCACCATGGTCGACCCCGCCAAACGCGCCTTCATCAACGAGCGCGTCTGCGAAGGCTGCGGCGATTGCTCGAAAACCTCCAACTGCGTCTCAGTCGTCCCCGTGGAAACCGAATTCGGCCGCAAACGCGCGATCGACCAATCCTCCTGCAACAAGGATTTCTCCTGCGTCGAAGGCTTCTGCCCCAGCTTCGTCACGGTGCATGACGCCGGCCTGAAAAAACCCGAAATCACCCTGGCCCACGCCCCCGAAAACCTCCCCGAACCCACGCTCCCCAGCCTCGATCGCCCCTGGAACGTCGTCATCGCCGGCATTGGCGGCACCGGCGTCGTCACCATCGGCGCCCTGCTCGGCATGGCCGCCCATCTCGACGGCAACCAGGTCTCGGTGCTCGATGTGCTCGGCCTCGCCCAGAAAGGCGGTGCGGTGGTCTCGCACGTCCGCTTCGGCGGCGCCGCCGGCACCGGCCAGTCGCTGCGCATCCCGCAAGGCCAGGCCGATCTGCTGCTCGGCTGCGACGCCCTGGTCGCCGCCGAACACGAAACGCTCGACTGCCTGGGTGAGACCACCACGGCCGTGGTCAATCTGCACGAAACCATCACCGGCGATTTCACCCGCGACCCCGATTTTTCCCTGCCGATGCGCCGCCTGCGCACCACCATCGCGCAGCGCATCGGCGAATCGAACCTGGCCACCATCGAAGCCACCAAAATCGCGACCGCCCTGATGGGCGACGCCATTGCCACCAACCTCTTCGTCCTCGGCTACGCCTGGCAGGCCGGCAAAATCCCCGTCGCCCGCACCTCGATCGAGCAGGCCATCAACCTCAACAACCAGGCGGTCGCCCTCAACCTCGCCGCCTTCGCCTGGGGCCGCGCCGCAGCACTCGATCTCGAAGCGGTCACCGCCAAACTGCCCGGCCGCACCAGCAACGCCGCCCCGGCCGATCTCGACAGCGTGATCGCCCGCTTCCGCGACGAGCTGATCGACTACCAGAACACCGCCTACGCCGGGCGCTACATGGCCCTACTGGCTGAAGTGCGCCACGCCGAGCAGCGCATCCGCCCGGGCTCGACCGCATTGACCGAAGCCGTCGCCCGCAATTTCTACAAACTGATGGCCTACAAGGACGAATACGAAGTCGCCCGCCTCTACGTCGCCCCCGCCTTCCGCGCCGCGATCGCCGCACAATTCGAAGACGGCGCAACGATCAAATTCAACCTCGCCCCGCCGTTGCTAGCCAAGCGCGACAAGCGCACCGGCCATCAGCAAAAGCGCGAGTACGGCGCCTGGATGCTGCGCGTGTTCGGCGTGCTGCATCATTTCAAAATCCTGCGCGGCACCGCCCTCGATCCGTTCGGCCATACTGCGGAACGCCGCAGCGAACGCGCCCTGATCGCGCGCTACGAAACCTCGCTACGCGCGGTGCTGCCCCGGTTGAGCCAGGCCAATTTCGGCCGCGCCGTCGAACTCGCAGGCCTGCCGGCACAGATTCGCGGCTACGGCCATATCAAGGCGCGCAATCTCGCCGCGGCCGAACCGCTCTGGGCCAGCCTCGATGCAGCATTCACCCCAACGGCCCCGGCCCAAGCCCCGCAACCGTTCGGCATCGCCGCCGAGTAGCGCCATAGGCCCGGACTTGAGTCACAAAATGCATCGGTTCGTTACACAGCATCGACCTATATACCATGCATCGGCATCGCATCATCGGTGCCCCATTGAATGGAGAACGCTCATGCTATCCCGCGTTTTGCCTGCGAAGTTCAACCGCACGATGCTCGCCGCGGCGACTGCCGCGCTCGTCGGAGCCACCATGGCGATTCCGCAATCCGCCTACGCCTGGTGGGGCGGGCCGCGCTTCGGCATCGGCATCTCGATCCCGCTGGTGGTGCCGGCACCGCGCGTTTATTACCCGCCGCCGCCGGCCTATGCCTATTACGGCCCGCCGCCGGCCTATTACCGCCCGCCCCCGCGCGTCTGGATTCCGCCGCATCGCAACTGGGCCGGTGCCTGGGTGCCGGGCCACTGGGTCTGGCGCTAACTAGGCGCGAAACACCGAAGCGGGATACCCCTGCACGAACAGCAGGGCCCGCAGATCGGCGTGATCGACATGCAACCTGGCCTGTTGCCGCAGCACCGGCCTGGCATGATAGGCGATCCCCATGCCCGCATCGGTGATCATCGCCAGATCATTGGCCCCGTCGCCCACCGCCATCGTCGCCCCGAGTTTGACGCCGCGCAGCGCCGCAATTTCGTGCAGCGCGGCGCGCTTGGCGTCGCGATCCAGGATCGACTCGCCCACCGCCCCGGTCAGGCGCGAGCCATCGTCGAGCAGGTTATTGGCCCGATGAGATTCGAATCCCAATTCAGCCGCCACGCGGCCAGTAAAATACGTGAACCCGCCCGAAACCAGCGCGGTCGCCGCGCCATGCGCGCGCATGGTGGCAACCAGTTCGCGCGCGCCCGGCATCAGTTCGGTTTTGCGCCAGGTGCGTTCCAGGGCCGTGATATCCAGGCCGCGCAGCAGTGCTACCCGCTCACGCAAAGCTTCGGCGAAATCGATCTCGCCGGCCATCGACCGCTGGGTGATCGCCGCGACCCGTGCGCCGACCCCGGCTTCGCCGGACAGTTCATCGAGCGTTTCGGAGGTAACGATCGTGCTGTCCATATCCGCGATCAGCACCGCCTTGCGCCGGCCGCGCGCCTTGACGCACAGCGCATCGATCGGCGCGCCTTCCAGCGCCTCGGCAATGATGTCGCGCTCAGGCTCCATCATGCAGGGAATTTCCGCCGCCTCGCCCGGCGAAAGCCACGCCGCCTCGCCGCCCGCGATCGATCGGCGCACGCGCTCGACCATGGCATCGGTGAGCGAAACCTTGCCGCGCGGAGCGACCAGCACCAGAACGAATTTCATGGAGACATCGCCTAAAGCAATCGGCCCCGGTTCGACAAGCGCGCCAAACGCCCGGCCGATGATCGTCATCGCCGGGCCAACCGCCTCGGGCAAGTCCGCGCTGGCGCTCCAAGTCGCGACCAGGTTCGGCGGCACCATCATCAATGCCGACGCGATGCAGTGCTACGCCGATTGGCGGATCATCACCGCGCGGCCGAGTGCGGCCGATGAAGCGGCCGCACCCCACGCGCTCTACGGCGTGCGCGCGCTCGATCAACCGGTCGATGCGGCGTGGTGGCGCGCGGCGGCGCTGCGCGTGCTGGAAACCGTATCCCTGCCGATCCTGTGCGGCGGCACCGGGATGTATCTCAGCGCGCTGATCAACGGCATCTCCGCCATCCCCGACCCCCGCAGCGCGGCGCGCGCCGAGGCACGCGCCCTGCTCGACCGGCACGGCCCTGCCTGGCTGCACGATTGGCTCACGGCACGCGACCCGGCGACGGCGAGCCGGCTCCGCCCGTCCGACCCGCAGCGCCTGACCCGCGCGGCGGAGGTCTGGCTCGGCACCGGCCATGGGCTCGCGCATTGGCACGCACTGCCGCGCGCACGCCTGATCGGCTACCGGTTGGGCGTGGTGTTGCTCGATCCGCCGCGCGATGAACTGCGCGGCGCGATCACCGCGCGCTTCGCCGCCATGCTCGATGCCGGCGCGCTCGATGAAGTGCAGCGAGTGCACGCGCGCAACCCCGATCCCGCGCTGCCGGGGCTGCGGGCGCATGGCGTGCCGGAGTTGCGCGCGCATCTCGCCGGCGAAATCACGCTCGCGGCGGCGGCAGACCGCGCGATTGCCGCGACGCTTGCCTATACCAAGCGCCAGGGCACCTGGTTTCGCCACCAGAGGTTGGCCGACGCGGACGCAACGCAGATGATCCATGCGCGATTCAGCCATGCAACGCAATATTCGGAAAGTCTCGACTGTTATTTTATTTCATTTATTAACGATAACGGTTGACGCATAGGGTCACCCCGCGCTACCCGTAAGCCTTGCTGATACAGGACCAATTGATGAACGCGCTCAACACCACTGCCGTCTCCGGCGCCGAAACCTTGCTCCGCGCCCTGCGCGCCCAGGGCGTCGAAGTTATTTTCGGCTACCCCGGCGGCGCCGTGCTGCCGATCTATGATGCGCTGTTCCAGCAGAACGCCATTCGTCACATCCTGGTCCGCCACGAACAGGCCGCGGTCCACGCCGCGGAAGGCTACGCCCGCTCGACCGGCAAGACCGGCGTGGTGCTGGTTACCTCCGGCCCCGGTGCGACCAACGCGGTCACCGGCCTGCTCGATGCGCTGATGGACAGTATTCCGGTGGTCTGCCTGACCGGCCAGGTCCCCACCCATCTGATCGGCAACGACGCATTCCAGGAAGCCGACACCACCGGCATCACCCGCCAGGCGACCAAGCATAACTACCTGGTCAAACGCTCGGAAGACCTCTCGCGCATCGTGCACGAAGCCTTCTACGTCGCCCGCACCGGCCGGCCCGGCCCCGTGCTGGTCGATCTGCCCAAGGACATTCTGATCAACCCCGCCCCCTACGACGAACCCGCGACCGGACCACACCGCAGCTATCGGCCGCAGACCGAACCCGACCCCGCCCGCATCGCCGAAGCGATCCGCCTGATCAAGGCAGCACGCCGGCCCATTCTCTACACCGGCGGCGGCATCATCAACGCCGGCCCCGAAGCCTCCGAACTCCTGCGCGAATTCGCCCGCCTCACCGGCGCGCCCGTCACCTCGACCCTGATGGGCCTCGGCGCCTTCCCCGCTGCCAACCCCGCCTTCCTCGGCATGCTCGGCATGCATGGCACCTACGAGGCCAACCTCGCGATGCACGGGTGCGACGTGATGGTGAACCTCGGCGCACGGTTCGACGATCGGGTGACCGGCCGGCTCAACGCGTTCTCGCCGGGCTCGAAAAAAATCCATGTCGATATCGATCCCGCCAACATCAACAAGAACGTCGTGGTCGACGTGCCGATCATCGCGGACGCCACCCAGGCCCTGCGCGCGCTGATCGACGCCTGGAAATCCGACGCCACCCGCCAGGACCGCGGTGCACTCGCCGATTGGTGGGCCCGCATCGAAACCTGGCGCGCCAAGGACTGCCTGAAATTCACCCAGAGCTTCGAACCCGGCGCCACCATCAAACCCCAGCACGCGATCCAGCGCCTGTGGGAACTTACGCGCGACCGTGAAACCTACATCACCACCGAAGTCGGCCAGCACCAGATGTGGGCCGCCCAACACTACCGCTTCGAACACCCCAACCGCTGGATGACCTCCGGCGGCCTCGGCACCATGGGCTACGGCCTGCCCGCCGCCATGGGAACCCAGCTTGCCCACCCCGACGCGCTGGTGATAGATATCGCCGGTGAGGCCAGCATCCTGATGAACATCCAGGAAATGGGCACCCTCGCCCAATACCGCCTGCCGGTGAAAATCTTCATCCTCAACAACGAATACATGGGCATGGTCCGCCAATGGCAGGAACTCCTGCACGGTAGCCGCTACTCCGAAAGCTACTCGGCAGCATTGCCCGATTTCGTCAAACTCGCCGAAAGCTTCCACGCCGTCGGCCTCCGCGCCAACACAATCGATGACCTCGACCGCGTGATCATGGACATGATCGCCTCGGACCAACCCGTCATCGCCGATATCCACGTCGACCGCTTCGAAAACTGCTTCCCGATGATCCCCTCCGGCGCCGCGCATAACGACATGATCCTCGGGCCGGAACACGAACAGGAAGCGCGCGATATCACCGATGAGGGGTTGGTGCTCGTTTAGGCAAAAGTAAAAGCAAGCACTGCTTTTTTGTAAAAAAGCAGCAAAAAACTTTTAGTCACTTGGGTCCTCGCCTCTGAGTACTGCAGCACCTCACTCGTCATGCGAGCGAAGCGAAGCAATCCAACCACCCAACCTTGAGTAAAGCCCCGCCCATGAACGCCATCGTCGAACAAAACCTCCGCTCCGCCACCATCTCCGTCCTCGTCGAAAACGAATCCGGCGTCCTCGCCCGCGTCATCGGCCTCTTCTCCGGCCGCGGCTATAATATCGACAGCCTGACAGTCGCCCCCGTAGAAGACGACCGCCGCAAAAGCCGCATCACCATCGTCACCACCGGCACCGAACTCGTCATCGACCAGATCAAAGCCCAACTCGACCGCCTCGTCCCCGTCTACCGCGTCTCGGACCTCTCCCGCGAAGGCCCGCATTTGGCCCGCGAACTCGCCCTCATCAAAGTCATCGGCCAAAATCAAAACCGCGCCGAAGCCCTCCGTCTAGCCGACGCCTTCCGCGCACGCGTAATTGATGCAACCACCGAAAGTTTCGTGTTTGAATTAACCGGCGCTACGGATAAGTTGGACGCGTTTCTGGACCTGATGCGGCCGTTGGGGTTGGCAGAGGTATCACGGACGGGTGTAGCGGCAATCGCACGGGGAACTCGAACAATATGAATATCGAGGAACAATTAAAAGAAAAAGAAAAAAGCACGATTGATTTTCTGAAAATATTGCATGACGAGTTAAGACATTTAGAAACAATATTTATAAGAACTATTTCGTTCTTTGCTCTTATTTTAGCCGCAATTAACATTATTATTCGTCATTTTGTCGGTTATAAATTAGCTCTGATTCTTTCAACATACTTTTCATTTGGCTTATTCTTTATATCTCTGCAATTTTATGATAGAATAAACCGTGCCTATCCGGTTAAGTCAGACACCCACTACATGTGGGGTGGACCCATGCTCCCGAATAAAGCTGGGCATAGGTTGGCGCCTCGGCGCCG
>NZ_NCJX01000118.1:0-7400 GCF_002282635.1 Acidiphilium sp. 34-64-41
GCTGGATGGATGCGGCATCGGCGCTGCAGCAGAGTTGCGACGTGTTCTATTATCATGTCGCGATGCGGACCGGCATCGACCGGATGGCTACAATGGGTGTGCGCCTTGGCCTGACCGGTGCACCGCCGCTTGATTTTCCCGATATCGCGCAGGGATTTCTGCCGACCCATGACTGGGCCCGCCGGCGCCACATCACCTGGACCGCGGGGGATACCGCTGTCGAGGGTATCGGCCAGAGCTATACGGTGTTCACCCCGCTCAATCTTGCGACGATGATCAGCCGGATTGCCACCGGCCGCCTGATTGTTCCCCATCTGGTTCGCGCTATCGGCGGCAAACCGATCGCGCGCCCGGCGATCGCACTGATCGGGCTCGACGATCCCCATCTCGCGACGGTGCGCAGGGGGCTGAATGCCGTAGTCAACACAACGCTCGGCACCTCGTGGGACGCGCGGCTGGTGCTTGGGGGAATTCGCATGGCCGGCAAGACGGGTACCGCGCAGGTCATCGACGAAGACGCCGCGATGGAGGCGGAGAATTATGATGATGCACGACTGCCCTGGAAGGATCGGCCCAACGCCCTGTTCGTGGGCTATGCGCCGGTCGAAGCACCCCGCTATGCGGCTGCGGTGGTGATCGAGCATGGCACACTGTTAGGGCCGGTGAAGGCGGCACGGGCGCTTTTCAAGGCGGCATTTCGGCAGGAGCAGGCCGTTGGCTGATGTCGGCACATCCGTTCCGCCGTCTATGCGGACGCCCAACGCAGCTCGATCATGTTCAAATTCCATAGCGCGAATAACAATAATTCGACCTATGTCAATATCCAGCAATGCCGGTTCTGCCGCTTCGGAAGCGGATGAACTCCTCGGGGCGATGTTGCTGCATGCAGCGGCCGATGACGGAGCCCTCGAGCACGTTGAGTGCAGCGAACAGCGTCGTCGTGCCGTGGCGCTTGTAGTCGTGGGTCATCGTGCCGCACCGGCCGGGCTTGATCGGTAGGCCCGGCTGTTTGCGGTCGAGCGCCTAGATCTGGCTTTTCTTATCACTGGACAGCACGACGGCCTGCGTCGGCGGGTCCATGTAGGGGCCGACGATGTCGGAAAGCTTGGCGGCGAAGTCTATCACATCGTTGAAGCCGGCGTGGTCGCCTCCCCTTTCCTCTGCACGCCCATGTCGATAAACCGGGCGGCGACATGAATGACAACGCGAAATCCCCAACGGGCACCGATCTGTGGCAGACCTATCTCGATTGCCCCGCCGACCTGCGGACGGTGATGAAAATTGAAGCCCTGAGTGCTCCCTCGGCCGATCAATACCGTCTTGCCGCTCATCTCTCGCAGAGCGATCTGCCGGGACCGAAAGGAAAGCCATGGTCCTATAATGCTGTCCGTGTAGCCGTCGATACCCTAAGGCGCAAAGGGTTGATCACGACTCGCGAAGGTTGCAAAGCGATTCTGCTGCATCCTGTCTCGGTTGACGCGATGGCCTCGCCGGAGGTCGACGAGCTCCTTGCCATTGTCGACGCCGCGTACTCCACGACTTACGCGCGGATGCTCAGTTCCAATGGCCGATATCAAGGCGATTACAATTCACTAGTCCGACTGCTGCGCCATTCGATCTACAGGAACGATGGTGAAAAATTTGCGGAGCTGTGCGACTTTCACGACAAGCATTGTGCGCACCATGATTCGACCAAACTGCTGGCGACGCTCTTTTCAGATCCACCGATCGGGATCGACTGGCTGAGTAGTCGCCATCCGGTGATTCAGATCGGTCTGTTCAAAGCGAAGCTGGACGGGCAGTTCGCATTGCATGACGCAACGCCCGACCTCGAAACCCTGCGGACCTATTTCCGGACGGTCAAAGATCAGCCAGCGTTTGCGGCTCTGGGTCCGGCTCTGCTCGACGATGATCTGATCGCAGGCAGAATCGATGAAGCCAAGGACCGTCTGGTGACATTGATCGACCCTACCAGCGTCGATGCTTTGTGCACTACGGCTGCATTCCAGTTTCTGACCGGCCAGGGCGATGCCGCGCGGCAGTCCTATCGCCGCGCGCTGAAACGCCTGCGCAAGGATCGTGGCCGGAGGAAAGCCTTTCTCCATGATTTTCACGGGGTGTTGTTTCTGCTCAGCTTGATAGAGGCCAACGACGCGGCCGTGCATCATGAGATCAGCACCTACATCGATAGTCTTCTGTTCGCAGAGACGCGTCAGATCGGTGCCTACCAGAGCCTGCAGGCCTTGCTTTGGCTCAGTCAGGGGTTTGACGCCAAGGCGGCTGGCCTCCTTAAGACACTTCGACGGGACGCCCCCTGCCCGCTGCTCGATCTCGCCATGCGTGCCCTCGCTGAATACGCGGTTGATCCCGAACTCTCCCGCAAACATCGGGACAGTATTGTGGTTGAATTCGGGCGTCTGAACGAGCGCCTCCCCCTGTTCGCGCGGATCCATGCCGAGATCCTGGTCGAGATCGCACCGGATCCCGCCCCCTACCAGGCTTATCTTGCGGATATTGGTGGCTCGATCACCCTGCGGTTCGCAAATATCATTCGCCTCCAGGAGCCCTGGCAGCGTGCCCTCGATAATCTGGGGGTTCTGTTGGGCGCACGAGCCCCACGGCCCGATCCCACGGCAGCCCGCGAGACGCCGGGCAAGCGTCTCGCCTGGTTCGTCGATCCAGGCACCAAAGTGATCGACGTCGTCGAGCAGACGGCAAAGGGTGACGGCTGGTCGGATGGCCGGCCGATCGCCCTGAAGCGGCTGCATGAGCACGACCCCCGCCTAACCTATCTGACCGCGGAAGATCGTGCAGGTCTGGTCGGCCTGCGTCGCGAGGCCGCCGGCTGGGGGGACAGCGAGGTCTATTATTTCGATCCTGTCCGCGTACTGCCGGCGCTGATCGGTCATTCAGCGGTGTTCGATGCGCGGCAGCGGTCCCGTCCGATCGAACTGGTCACCTACCCGCTGGAACTGATCATAAGCAAGAAAGGCAAGGACTTCCATCTCGCGCTATCCCATACCGCCGATGAACCGGCCGTTTTCCTCGAAGCGGAAACCCCAACCCGCTACCGGGTGATCGAGTTTCCGAGACGTATGCTCTCTATTCAGGATATCCTCGGCAGGCACGGACTGACGGTTCCGACCAAGGCACGCAATCAGGTGATCGCCCTGATCCGCGGCACAAACCCCACGCTGCCGATCCGCGCCGAGATCGATGAGATCGAGCAGGAGGTGCAGCCGGGTATCACGGCGCCGGTTGTCCAGATCATTCCGCAGGACGACGGGATCAAGCTCAATCTCATGGTCCGACCGTTCGGTGCCGAAGGACCGGCCTATGTCCCCGGACTGGGCGGTCGTTCCGTGTTGACCACGATCGCCGGACAGCAGATTCGTGTCAGCCGTGACCTTAAAGCCGAGATCGCCGAGCGCAACGCATTGATCTCCGCCTGTCCGACCTTGCGTGATCGTCGCGGCACAGAGGCCCATGAATGGGTGCTCGACGATCTTGAAGGCAGCCTCGAATGTCTCCTCGAACTGCAGGCCTATGCCGGTACTCTTGCGATCGAATGGCCGGAGGGCCAGCGGATCCGGGTTCACGCAGCCTCGTCCGATCGGATGAAGGTAAAGATCAGCCGCGATCGGGACTGGTTCAATGTCGATGGGACCATCACCCTCGACAAAGATCGCGTGCTGGAAATGCAATTTCTGCTCGAAAGGCTGAGACGCACACAAGGGCGGTTCGTCAAACTGGAGGATGGCAGTTTCGTCGCGCTCACACAGCAACTGCAGAACCAGCTGCGGAAGCTGACGGCAGTTTCCGAACTGCATCGGTCCGGGCGACGGGTGCACGCGCTAGGCGCCGCTGCACTCGAGGCGGCGTTGGCGGACGGTGGCGCGATCACCGGCGACGCCGCATGGAAGCGCCAGATTGAACGGATCACCGCGGCAGAGGGCTGGACCCCTGCCCTGCCTAGTCATCTCCAGGCGGACCTGCGCGATTACCAACTGGATGGCTTCGTGTGGCTGTCACGGCTTGCTCGCTGGGGGGCCGGCGCCTGCCTCGCCGATGACATGGGCCTCGGCAAGACCGTCCAGGCGATCGCCGTGCTGCTCGAACAGGCGCAGTCAGGCCCCTGTCTGGTCGTAGCACCGACCTCGGTCTGCCCCAACTGGGGCGCGGAAATTCGTAGGTTTGCCCCGACGCTGGCGGTCCATCGCCTCTCGGCCAGCAGCGATCGTGCCAATCTGATCGGGGCGCTTGGACCAAACGACGTTCTGATCTGCACCTATGGATTACTCCATCAGGAGAGCGTGCCGCTCGCTGGCGTCAAATGGTCGATGGTCGTGCTGGATGAGGCCCAGGCGATCAAGAACGCCGATACCAAACGCGCGCAGGCGAGCCTCTCACTGCAAGCGGATTTCCGGGTGGTGCTGACCGGAACGCCGGTCGAGAACTATCTCGATGAATTGTGGAGCCTGTTCAACTTCCTCAACCCCGGTCTGCTCGGTTCGCGCGAAGGGTTCCAGAAACGGTTCGCCATTCCGATTGAGCGGGATCGCGATCCCGAAGCCCGCCAGGCGCTGCGGACCCTGATCCGGCCGTTCCTGTTGCGCCGGACCAAGGCCGCGGTGCTGAGCGAACTGCCGCCTCGGACTGAACAGACCATCGTGGTCGAAATGAACGAGACCGAGCGCATCTTCTATGAAGCGTTACGCCGGCAGGCGCTCGACAATCTGGCCGAACTGGATACCCAGCCGGGTAAACGCAAGATCCATATCCTCGCGGAGATCACCCGGCTGCGGCGAGCCTGTTGCAACCCCGCGTTAGTCGATGCGGACGCATCGGTGCCAAGCAGCAAGCTCGAGACTTTTCTGGGCCTCGTCGAGGAGTTGATCCGCAATCGGCATCGGGCCCTGGTGTTCAGCCAATTCGTTGGTCACCTCGGCTTGATCCGCGCTGCGCTGGATCAACGTGGCATAACTTATGAATATCTTGACGGTAGTACGCCGGCACCCGATCGGGAGCGTCGAGTAGCCGCATTCCAGGCCGGGCAATCGGATTTATTCCTGATCAGCCTGCGCGCCGGCGGTACCGGGTTGAACCTGACGGCGGCCGATTATGTCGTGCATCTAGACCCCTGGTGGAATCCGGCAGTCGAAGACCAAGCCTCTGACCGGGCCCATCGCATCGGTCAGGAACGGCCGGTCACGATCTATCGCCTGATCATGGAAGGCAGCATCGAAGAACGCATCCTCGCCCTACATCGGGACAAGCGTGACCTCGCCTCCGAATTGCTCGAAGGTGGCGAGGTCGCTGCTCGCCTGACCGAAGATGAATTGATCGATTTGATCCGGGTCTAGGCGGTCACCGAACTGCAGTCTCCAACCGTCGCGTCCAGCACGCTCCTGTTGGTCGACAGGTCCTCTGTCTGATCGAACGGCAAGGCCAGTTGATGCGGCGGATGGTCCTCCCCGCCCAGATTGGAGATTGTAACGCCAAGCAGCCTGACCGGTAGCACCAGAGGAAAACATGATCGCAAAAGATCGAGGCTGATCCGTTCCAGCTCAGATCTCGTGGTAATTGGCTCCGTGACGGACCGGCTGCGGGTGATCTGGCGGAAGTCGACAAATTTGAGTTTCACTGTGACGGTTCGCCCAGCTGGTGCGCCCCGCTCATACACAGACCATAATCTTGCGAACACCGAGGCAAGCGCTGGTCCCACCTCATCCCATGCCGTCAGGTCCCTCACGAATGTCGTCTCGGCGCTGAATGATTTTCGTTCACGGTCAGCCTCGACCGGCCGTTCGTCCTCGCCACGAGCGACGCCATAGTAATATTCAGCCGCCTTCCCAAAATGCCGCATGAGAAGTGCCAGCGATTGGCACCTCAGATCGAGGCCGGTAAAAATGCCCAGCGCATTCATCCGCTGTTCGGTCACCGGACCCACGCCATGGAACTTGCCGATCGGGAGAGACTCGACGAACGTTGGACCCTGCCTTGGCGTGATGACGAACAAACCATCAGGCTTGCGATGATCCGAAGCTAGCTTCGCCAGAAACTTGTTGTACGATACGCCAGCCGACGCGGTAAGACCGGTCTCCGCCCTGATGGCGGCGCGGATTTCGGCCGCGAGAGCCGTGGCCGACCCGCAATCTATCAACGGCGTTGTCACGTCGAGGTAGGCTTCATCTAGCGACAGTGGTTGGATGATCGAGGTGTAGCGACGGAAAATATCGTGAATCTGATTTGACACCGCCTTGTAGACATCAAATCGTGGCGGAACGAAAACCAAATTTGGGCACTGTCGTAGCGCCGTGATCGACGGCATTGCGGACCGAACGCCAAACTTACGGGCCTCATAGCTGGCGGCCGCAACAACTCCACGTACCCGGTTACCCCCCACCGCAACGGGCTTGCCGCGCAGCGACTTATCGTCACGTTGTTCGACCGATGCGTAAAAGGCATCCATATCGATATGGACGATGCGCCTGAGCGCCACGGTCGGTGTGGGGGTCAGATTGGTTCGATCCATCGCACAGACATTTTATCATACGTTCGACTTGGCGAGAACAGAACAGGATTTTCCGTCATCGGGATCGCTGCATCCAGCGCGTAGCGTACCGGGTTGAGCGCTTGTCGTGCGATAATCAGGCTTGATAATTGTATCGCCTCACCCGAGAATCGTCCCGACGGGTTGATTTGTTGTCTCAGGCCCAAACATCGGTGTGCCTCACGTACGCCGAACTGATTCTCGGTTGAACAGCAATCATCAAAAGTCAGAGCTCGCCGTCGAGGGCACCAAATCCCCCCTTCTCGTCTGCGGCTTTTCCCCAAACACCAGACGGCGTGCCGCATCCCGCCGCCAGTTTTTCAGCCGCTCCCCCAACGTTCGCAGAAGACGATCTGGAAAAATTCCAGGCTGTTCGCTTTGCAATCGATCCAATATCTCGAGCGTTGTCCGCCACGGCTCCAGCTCGAACCACCCTTGTAGTCGACCGATATAACGCCGCCAACGCGGTCGCCGCCCCCAGTTTGTCGTAACTCCGATAACCTACAAAGTGGCGAACCACCTCTTCGTTTTTCTGGGCCAATTCATTTCCTGCCGCCATGAAACCAATCACTCCACCGAATCTCCGATATCGTCAGGTTGCTCGAACGCCATCACAACATCGATGACGTTCATGCCGTACCGCTCGATCTTCGTGGTACCCATGCCAGGGATGGATCCCAGATCCGACAGACTGTGCGGACGTGCCTTGGCAATTGCGGCGAGGGTTTCATCGGTGAAAATCACATATGCCGGCAGATTTTGTGATTTGGCGAGATAAGCCCGTTCGGCCTTCAGCATCGTAAACAGCTGGGCATCGCTCTTCCCAAGCTCGATCCGCTCGGCCTTT
>NZ_NCJX01000169.1:0-1652 GCF_002282635.1 Acidiphilium sp. 34-64-41
GGCGAGCCGGTTTGCGGTCAATGCGGTGTTCGACCGGTTGCGCCAGGAATTCACCGACGATGCCGTGGCGCTTGGGCTCGATTTTCATGTGATGCCGTGTACGCTGACGATCGAGACGGATCGGGGGTTGCTGACGCAGATTTTGCGCAACCTGGTATCGAACGCGTTGAAATATACCAGGCGGGGGCGGATTCTGGTGGGCTGCCGGCGGGTTGGCGGGCAGGCGCGGCTGGAGGTGTGGGATACCGGCATCGGGATTCCGCGGGAGGAATTGCAGGCGATTTTCGAGGAATATCACCAGATCGATAATCCTTCGCGCAATCGGACGCGCGGGCTGGGCCTGGGGCTTGCGATCGTGCGGCGGTTGACCGATCTGCTGGGTCTGCCGATTGCGGTGCGATCGGAGCCGGGCACCGGATCGGTGTTTTCGGTCGTGATTACGACGGTTGCCGAGCCGGTCACGGCGGTGGTGGCGGCTGTCGAGGCGGTGGCGGACCAGCCCGGGGCGGTCCGGCCATCGGGGATGATCATGGTGGTCGAGGATGATCCTGACATTCGCGCGCTGCTGGTGATGTTTCTGCAGGAGGAGGGGTATCGGGTGATCGCCGCCGCCGATGGTGCCGAGGCGCTGGCGCTGGTGGCGGGGGGCGCGTGGCCGGATCTGGTGATCGCCGATTACAATCTGCCCGGCGCGATGAACGGGATTGCGGTGGTCGCGCGCGTGCGCGAGGCGATCGGTCAGGTGGTGCCGGTGATCGTTCTGACCGGGGATATATCGACCGCGGCTTTGCGCGAGATTGCGACGCAGGATTGCGTGCAGTTCAACAAGCCGATGTCGCTGGTGGCGTTGGCGGCTGCGGTTCGGAAACTGATGCCGCTGCGCCCGGCGGTGGGAGCGGCGACGAGTGCGCCGATCGTGGTGATCGATGACGATCCGGCGATCTGTGCGGCGCTGCATGCGATGCTGGAGGCGGCGGGGCGGGTGGTCGTCGATTTCGCGACGGCGGAGGCGTTTCTGGCGCGTGGTCCCGGCGAGGCGGCGGGCTGTCTGGTGATCGATGTCAATCTGCCGGGGCGCAGCGGGATCGATCTGCTGCGGGCGGTGCGGGACGGCGGGGATGACACGCCGGTGGTGATGCTGTCGGGTGTCAGTGATGCGACGCTCGCGGTCGAGGCGCTGCGGGCGGGGGCGGCGGATTTCATCGAAAAGCCGGTCAACCCGGCCGAGCTGCTCAGCCGGATCGACCGCGCGATCGCGCTGGGGCAGGATCTGACGGCGCGGCGGGCGCTGCATGAGGAAGCGGTGCGGCATCTGGCGACGCTGACGGCGCGGCAGCGCGATGTCATGGAGCTGGTGCTGGCCGGGCAGCCGAGCAAGGTGATTGCCCGGATGCTCGGGATCAGTCCGCGCACGGTCGAGCTGCATCGGGCGGCGATCATGCGTAAGACCGGTGCTGCGTCGGTCGCGGCACTGGCGCGGCTCGCGGCCGAGGCGGATGGGCATACGCCGTAGCCCGTGGACATCCGACCGTGTCAGTTTCCCTTAAAGAGGTTCTGCCTCAATTTGTGTGATCGTGGTGCTGCTTGACGGCTGGAACGGAGACTGGGCTGATGTGGCATGATCAAAAATGCAAAATGGGCGCTTGGATCTG
>NZ_NCJX01000119.1:0-7222 GCF_002282635.1 Acidiphilium sp. 34-64-41
GCATCGCAGCAACAGAGGCGTCCAATACGTTTCGATCCGCTATACGGAGTGCCTGCCTGAAGCCGGCATCGACCCTTCAGTCGGCAGTGTCGGTGACTCCTACGACAATGTCCTCGCTGAGACGATCAACGACCTGTTCAAAGCGGAGGTGATCGACCGATGCGGGCCCTGGCGCAACGCCGAAGCCGTGGAATTCGCCACCCTCGAATGGGTCGACGGGGTGTTGCGCAAGCCGCTGCTCTATCTGAGACTGTACCTGAAATCCACCTCGCCGACTATTACCGCCCGCTTCAGGATGTGCGTGAGCACGGGGCGTGGGAAGCCTGGCTCGACTTCTTTCTGACGGGCGTGGCAGACACGGCCAATCAAGCGTTCGATGCTGCCACACGAATCGTTGATCTGTTCAAGGAAGACCGCGAGCGGATTACGACGGAGAGCGACCGGGCCGGCTCCACGCTGCGTATCCACGATCTGTTTCAGAACAACCCATACGTGACGGCCAACCAGCTCGTTCAGCAAACGGGGCTGTCGGCACCCACGGTCAATGCGGCGCTCGCTGACCTGGAGGGGTTCGGCATCGCGGAGGAAATCACCGGGCGCAAACGGGGCTCGTATTCAGTTATCGGCGTTATCTCGCCATTTTGAGCGAGGGAACCGATCCGCTCCCAACTATGGTCTGACGGGAGGGAGCCTATACGTATTGAATCTGTAACCCTGTGTCGGATTTCTTTAATTCGGTCCTGCCTCAAATCGTGTGAACACCAGCTGGTTGGACCGGAAGCATGCGGGCACGCAGGAGAGCCACGGCAGCGGGCCCTACCATACATGGATCGCTTGAGCGTCTTCGGCCGACTGATCTGTCCCTCGGCTTGCCCATTGCTCCATCGCTCGGTCACGGCGTTACGGACAACGTCGAGATCTCCCTGCCCCGTGCGCGCGAAGCGCTGGAGCGCGTGGATTCCGGAATGGCAGCTTCTTCGAGCCACGCATCGAGCTTGCCACCATCTCGGCTGCGAAGGATCCTACGGAACCGCATGGCGGAGAATTTCTCGCCACGCGGCCAAAACCATAGCTGACCTCGCTTCAAACAAATTGAGACAGTACTAAATTAAAGGAATCCGACATCTGGCTTCAATGCTGCGTCTTGGCCTCGGTGATCAGACGCAGGATCAGCGGGAGCAGGCGCTTGACCTCGATCCGCACGCCGGCGGCGTTCGGGTGCAGCCCATCCGCTTGCACCAACCCCGGCTTGCCCGGCAATCCCTGCAGAAAAAACGGGTCGAACAGCACCCCCTTACGCTGGCCCAGCGCGGCGAACACTGCCTTGAACCGTGCGCCATAGGCCGCTTCCAGGCTGGGTGGCGCGATCATGCCGCTCAGCAGCACGGGGATACGCCGTGCCGCCAGATCGTTGAGAATCCGCGTCAGATTGTGCTGCATCGTCACGGTGCTCAATCCGCGCAACCCGTCATTGCCGCCGAGTTCGACCAGCGCCGCATCCACCTTGCTGCCGGCCAGCACCCAATCGAGCCGCGCCGCCGCATCCGTCGTGGTATCGCCGGAGACCGCGCCGTTCACCAGCACCACATTCGCGCCGTGCGCCCGCAACGCCGCTTGCAGCTGCGCCTGAAACCCATCGGCGACCGGCAATCCGTATCCGGCGGTCAGCGAGTCGCCCAGGATGAGCAGCCGGACCGGCGCCTTCGCGCTGGCGTGCGCCATGCCGAGCGCAAGCGCGATGCAAACGCACAACACGCCGATGAAACCAAACACGATCTGGCCATTCCGGCGCGCTCGCCCATATAGGTATTTCATGCTCGAACGACTCCGAACGCCGGACATACCAGACGTGATGATCCGGCTCCGCGATCTTCGCCTGACCATCCCTGCCGCGTCGGGCCCTGTCAATATTTTGCTCGGCATCGATCTCGATGTCGCAGCGGGGCAGACGATCAGTGTGCTTGGCGCGTCCGGCTCGGGCAAGACCAGCCTGCTGATGCTGATCGCCGGGCTCGAACGCGCCACCGGCGGCACGATCGAGGTTGCCGGTCAAAATATCGCAGCGCTTGATGAAGATGCGCGTGCGCGTTTCCGCCTCGCCACACTCGGCATCGTGTTCCAGGCGTTCCATCTGATCCCGAGCATGACCGCGCTCGAGAACGTTGCCGTCCCGTTGGAATTGGCCGGGCGGCGCGATGCACATGATATTGCGGCCGAAGCGCTCCGCCGGGTCGAGCTCGGTCATCGGCTCGGCCACCGCCCGGCGCAGCTGTCGGGCGGGGAGCAGCAGCGTGTTGCGCTGGCACGCGCCTTCGCGCCGATGCCGCGCTTGCTGCTGGCCGACGAACCCACCGGCAATCTCGATCTCGAAACCGGCCAGACCGTGATGGACCTGCTGTTCGCGCTGTGCCGCACCCACGGCACCACCCTGCTGCTGATCAGCCACGACCCGGTGCTGGCGGCGCGCTGCGACCGCATCGTCACGCTCCGCAACGGCGTCATCGCGTCGTGATCCGGCTCGCCTGGCGTCTGGCATGGCGCGATCTGCGGGGGAGCAAGCGCGGGCTGTTGATCGTGCTGCTGTGCCTCGGCGTCGGTGTCGCCTCGGTCGCCGGCATCGGTTCGCTACGCGCGGCGTTGCAACAGGGGATCTCGCAGAGCGGCCGGACCATCCTGGGCGGCGATCTGGCTTTGTCCACCGGGCTCGGCCCCTTGCCAAGCGCGGTATCCGCCTGGTTCCGTGCCCATGGCGCGCGCGTGACCGAGACGGTCGATACGCGGTCGATCCTGGTCGCACCGTCCGGCCATCGGCTGCTCGCTGCCGTCCGCGCGGTTGGACCCGGTTGGCCGATGCTCGGTCACGTCGCGACCAGCCCGCCCGGACGGTTTGCGGGCCTGGCACCCGGACCGGGCCACCGGCCCGGCCTGCTGCTGGCCCCCACCGGCGCGGCAACACTCGGCTTGCATCCCGGCGACGTCGTCACACTCGGCGGTGTCAAACTGGTGTACCGCGGTACGATCAGGTCCACGCCCGACAGTATCGGCGACAGCCAGCTGTTCGGGGTCAAAGCGTTCGTTGCCCTGCAATCGCTCGCCGGCACGCCGCTGATCCAGCCGGGCGGGCTCGTCAGCTTCGGCCTGCAGGTTCTGCTGCCGCCGGGGCGCGACCCGCATCGTGTCGCTGCGGCGTTCGAACGCGAATTTCCCGGCAATGCCTGGCGGCTGCGTGATGCGGCACGGGCTGCCCGCGGCGTGACGCGCTTCGTCGATCAGGCGGCCATGTTCATGACGCTGCTGGGCCTCGCCGCGTTGCTGGTCGGCGGCATCGGCGTTGCCAACGGGGTGGACGCGTGGCTCGCTGCGCGCGCGCGCACCATTGCCACGCTCCGCTGCCTCGGCGCATCGGCGCGATTGATCAGCCTGATCAATGTCATTCAGTTATTGATCCTGGGCGTGCCGGGCATCGTGATCGGGCTGGCGGTGGGCGCGGGCGCACCGGTGCTGGTGCTGCCGCTGCTGCGCGGCGCCTTGCCGTTGCCGCGCCATATTGGTCTGTATCCGGCGCCGCTGCTGCTATCGGCGGGGTTCGGCCTGCTGGTCGGCCTGGTGTTCGCGCTGCCGCCGCTGCAACGCGCGGCAGCGATTTCGGGCGGCGCGCTGTTTCGCTCGGCGAGTGTCGCGCTGCAGGTGCCGCGCTCCTGGCGCGCCATCGCCATTCAACTCATCGCCGTCCTTGTTCTGGCGGCCCTTGCCGTGCTTTCGGTGCCACGGCCGCTGCTGGCGCTGGGTTTCAGTGGCGGCGCGATCGCGACCCTGTTGCTGCTGCGCTTGGTCGCTTTTCTGCTGATCCGCCTTTTGTCGGTGCTCCCCGCGCCGCGCAATGCCGCCATCGCGCTCGGCCTGCGGCGCCTGACCGGGCCGGCGTCCACGCTGCCGCTCATGCTGCTTTCGGCCGGTGCGGGACTGACCGTGATGGTCGCTGTGGCGGAAATCCGCAGCAATCTGCTTGCCGAATTCACCCATGCGCTGCCTGCGAGCGCCCCCAGTTTCTACTTCATCGACCTCCAGCCTCATGACTTGCCGAAATTCGAGGCCGCGCTGAAATCCACCGGTGCTGCGCATCATCTTGCGTTCATGCCGAGCCTGCGGGCGCGCATCATGGCGGTCAACGGCGTCGGTGTGGCGCAGTTCCGCCCGCCCGAACAAAGTGCATGGCCGCTGCGGAGCGATATCGGCTTTACCTATGCCGCAGCACCGCCGCCGGGAACGCATATCACCCAGGGACAGTGGTGGGGACAGCAGTATCACGGACCGCCGCTGGTCTCGTTCGATGCAAGGATCGCCCGCCAATGGGGGCTCAGGGTCGGTGATACCATCGCCGTCAACGTGCTCGGCCGCGATTTTGTGCTGCGGATCGCCAATCTTCGGCGGATCGACTGGCAGTCGCTTCAGATCAACTTCCTGATGATCGGCACGCCCGACCCGTTCGCCGGCGCGCCGCACACCATGGTCGCGACGGTCGAGGTCGATCCCGGCCGCAAGGGCGCGGTGCTGGCCGCCGTGACCGATGCGCTGCCCGGGGTGACCGGGATCGATGTCAGCCAGATCCTGCGCGGCCTGGCGGGCCTGATCGGTGAGATTGCCACGGCGATCAGCGCGGTCGGGCTGGTCGCACTGCTTGCCGGCGGTCTTGTGCTGGTCAGCGCGATCGCCGCCGGCCGCGAGGCGCGCATCGCCGAAGCCGTGGTACTGAAAACGCTCGGGGCTGCCGCGTCACAAATCCGCGGCGCCTGGCTCACCGAATTCGCCGTGGCCGGCGGTGCTGCCGGGCTGATGGCGGCCTCGATCGGCACGCTGGCGGCGGCCCTGGTGGTGCGGTTGGTGTTCCACATCGCATTTCATGTCGCCATCGGTGTCATGCTGATCACGCTCGGCTTCAGTATCGCATTGATGACCGCGCTTGGCTTTGCCGCCACCGCCCGTGTTTTGCGCCGTCCCCCGGCGGCCCGCCTGCGGCTTGAAACCGGCGGCTGAGGTTGGCCGCCACGCTACCCTGCTGCACCCGCCACGCCAAATTGCAACAGGGCCAGACGCGCATAGAGCTTGCCGGTCGCAACCAGTTCCTCGTGGCTGCCCTGTTCCACCACGGACCCATCCTGCATCACGATGATCCGATCCGCCTTCAGAATCGTGGCCAGTCGGTGCGCGATCACAATGGTGGTGCGCCCTGCCATTGCCACCTCCAGCGCCTGCTGCACCCATTGTTCGTTCTCGGCATCGAGCGCGCTGGTCGCTTCATCGAGCAGCAAGATCGGCGCATCGCGCACCAGTGCCCGCGCAATCGCCAACCGCTGACGCTGACCGCCCGACAGCGATTTCGCCCGCTCGCCGATCGGTGTGTCGAACCCCTCGGGCAGCCGGTCGATAAAGCCGGTTGCCTGCGCCGCATCCGCCGCCCTGCGCAACTCATCGCGCGTCGCGCCCTCGCGGCCATAGCGCAGATTTTCGTAAGCCGAGCCGGAAAACAGCGCGGCATCCTGGCCAACCATGGCGATGCGCGCGCGCAACTGCGCCGGCGCCGTCGCCTTGAGATCGACGCCGTCGATCCGGATGATGCCGGCCTGCGGATCATAAAATCGCAGCAGCAAACGCAGGACCGTGCTCTTGCCTGCGCCGGATGGCCCGACCAGCGCCACCCGCTCGCCGTGCCGCACGGTCAGCGAAAAATCCCGTAGCGCCGGCAGATCGGGCCGTCCCGGATACGCGAACGTCACGCCCGAAAACACGATGTCGCCGCGCGCCGGCAGCGGCATCGCGACAGGGACCGGCGGTGCCGCAATCCCGGGTGTGGCATCCAGCAGTTCGGCGATCCGCTCCATCGCGCCGGATGCCTTTTGGACATCGCCAGCGACCTCGCCGACCGAGCCGATCGAGGTTACCACCAAGATCGCCAGAAAAATGAATTGCAGAAACACACCCGGCGACACGCTGTGTTCGATGAACGTATCCTTCGCCGCCAGATACACGATCGAGCCGATCGCCACGAAGCTGAGCACGGACACGACCCCGGTCAGCAGCGAGCGCATTCTGATCCGCGCGAGCGATGCCGCGAACGCCGCCTCGACCGCGGCGCCGAACCGCGCGGCGCTATCGGTTTCACGGCCGAACGCCTGCACCGTTTCGATCGCATCGAGGCTCTCGCCCGCGAACCCCACCGCCGCGGCAAACCGGTCCTGCGCGGCCATCGAGCGTGATCGCACCCGCCGGCCGAGATAGAACACCGGCCCCAGCACGAACGGCACGATCAGCAACACCAGCAGCGTGAAACGCGGCGTGATCACGATCAGAGACACCAGCGCACCGATGAACATGATCGAACTGCGCAGCGCCACCGAGATCGACGATCCCAGCATGGTCTCGACAATGGTGAGGTCCGTGGTCATGCGCGACAGGACCTCCCCGGTGCGCGTCGTCAGGAAAAAAGCCTGATCCAGCCGCAGAATATGCTCATAAACGGCCTTGCGCAGATCGGCGACCACCCGCTCACCAAGCCGGGTGATGAAATAGAATCGCAGCGCACTGCATAGAGCGAACACCACAGTAATGCCGCCCATCTGCACCATTGTCCGCTGCAATGCCGCGACGTTTGCCATACCGTCATTGCCGATGCGCCGCACCGCGATGGTCAAACCAAGATTGGCAAGCGTGGCGCTGACCAGGAATATCAACGCGAGACCCGCATCGCGCCGATGCGCCGCCAGATACGGCATCAGGCGCTTCAAGGGACCGAGACGGCGCGTGCCAGGTCGTCCCCGCGCCGATCGCATCAATTGCGCCGCCAGTTCCGAACCGGCTCCGGGCCGTCCGGCCACCGTGCCGTTCGGTTGGGAATCACTCATGTCACCCTCTGCGCCAACGCCACGGTTCCTGTCATACGCGCGCCTGGACTTGACCTCAAACCAGCGCCCTCGCTGTGATCGCCGAAATCTGGACAAGCGATGCCGTGTTGGAACAGCAGAGTCTGGTGGTTGAACTCATCTGGAGATTGCACCATTCATGCCGTTCAACGCACTTCGCGGATCGTGCCCCATTGCGTGGTGTAGGATTGGCTACCTCATCGCGCTCTCCGGCTGGGTTGGCCGGGCTTATCAGCCTGCCACTGCGGGCAGTTTGATGAGAGGTTCATCGCACAACTCGGCGATAGTTTCTAGCGTCATATAGC
>NZ_NCJX01000170.1:0-1610 GCF_002282635.1 Acidiphilium sp. 34-64-41
CCCCTGGGAGATCAATGGCGCGGCGATCGAGGAGGATATTTTTATCCGCGCGGTGAGCCACACTGGCGGGCAGCGGAGTCTTTCGGTCGCGGGCTGCCGAATTCTCGCCCGTCAGTTCCGCGAGCGGATCGAGGCCCGCGAGGCCAGGGCACGAGACCGGATCGGGGTCAGGCGCGCGTGCCCGTTCGATCTGCAGGTCCTGGTCCCGATCCCGCTGGCAATCTTGACGCTCGGGCATGATCATCCGACCGCGCTGGCCTGGTTGTCCCGCCATTGGGGGATCAGCGATCTGCCGCGGCAGGTGATTGTGCGCCCCGACGCGGGGCCGGGGCGACGGCAGAAAGTTGGACATGGCGTTCTCAGCTACGGGTTCTTCACGGCGGAGACCTCCCCGCGGCCAGCACTCATCGCCATTGCCGAGGCCTGGCCGGGTCTGAAATTCCAGCTGCTGCCGATCGCGACGGATTGATCGCCGCTATGGATGGGGCATCCGGCATAGTGGACGGGGCAGGGGAGGGGGGATCGCCGCATCTTACGCTGGATGGGTTTGACGGATCGCTGGCCCTGCTCCTGGCCCAGGCACGGGCCCATCAGATTGATCTGTCGACGTTGCGTTTACCTGAGCTGATCGACCAATTGGCTGACCGGTTGGAGCGGGCGAGGGCGACAATCCCGCTGGGCCATCAGGCGGATTGGGTGGTGATGGCGTCGTGGATTCTGCTGTTGCGGTCTGACCTGCTGTTGCCAAGGGATGCGCCGGCGCAACAGGCGGCGGAACGACGTGCGTCAGATCTGCGGGACCGTTTGGTTGCGTTGCAGGAGATCCAGGCGCTGGGCGCCTGGCTGGAGCAGCGGCCGCAGTTGGGACGGGACGTTTTTGCCCGTGGCCGATCTGAGGCGATCGGAAGCGTGATCGGCGGTTCGATCGAGGTCGATATGATCGCCTTCCTCTGGGCGTGTCTGGAGCAGTTCGATGATCCCGCCGACGCCGTCGATACAAGGCCAATCTATCGGCTGCCGGCTCTGGACCTGTATGATATTCCGGAAGCCCGGGACCGGATACTCCGACTGTTGGCCGAAAGCGGAGAGGGGCTCAGCCTCGATCAGTTGTTGCCGGGCCCCAACCAGCAGACCGCTCAACCGCCAACGGAGACCCGGTTGCGTCTGCGCTCGGCGTGGTCGAGTACGTTCGTCGCCAGCCTGGAGCTTGCCAAGCAAGGCGATGTCGCGCTGGCGCAGGCGGAAAACTTCGATCCCATCATCGTCAGCGTCGGCTCCAGCGACCAACCTCTGCCGCATATTTCTGCGATGCCTTCCGCCTCTCCATAGCCCCATCCTCTCAAGAATTTGAGCCTCTCGGAACACCCGGTGCGGTTCACCCCCTCAGAGTCGACCCGAATCACACGAATTGAGGCAGAGCCATTTAAGGAAAACTGACATCTGGGCTGAAAACCGTGGCGCTGGCTGGGCAGGTCGCCGCCGCGCCGACCCGCAGCTGATCGGCGCGGGTTAGGCCGCGAGCGCCACCGATACCGCGATATTGGCCTGAAACGCCGCCTGGGCTTCGGCCAGTACGGCAGCGGTGGCGTCGGTATCGAGTCGAATGGCGT
>NZ_NCJX01000005.1:0-66629 GCF_002282635.1 Acidiphilium sp. 34-64-41
GGCGGCGCCGAGGCGCCAACCTATGCCCAGCTTTATTCGGGAGCATGGGTCCACCCCACATGTAGTGGGTGTCTGACTTAACCGGATAGGCACGGGACAGAGTTCGGGGCGATCGTCGAGAGGTCAAGGTTTTGTGGTGAGACGGTGGACTCGAAGTATAGCGAGGAGGCAGGTCTTCTTTTTTGTGAACAAAAAAGAAGCAAAAAAAACTTCATTAATTTACGCCCGTGCCCGTGAAAACGCCCGTGCCCCAGAGTCAAAAAGTTTTTTGCTTCTTTTTTTCAAAAAAGAAGTGCTTGCCTTAACCTTCCTGTTTTCCCGTAAGGCGACAGCCCGTGTCTGAGCCCAGAGTGAAGGCCGGCATCTGGGTCCAGATGGCGCTGCGGCTTGGTGCGTCGGATGGGCGGCCGGGGATGGTGATCAGGCGGGGCGATGCCGATGCCGGCGGGGTGGTGGTGTTGCTGCGCGGGCGGATGGGGATTGTGGCGTTGAGTCAGACGCGGGATGCCGAGGGGCGGGCGGCCTGGCTGCGGGCGACCGGGCCTGATCCGGTCGATGAGGCGCGGGCGGATGAGTATGTGGCAAAGCAGATGCGCTTCGATCCCGATCTGTGGGTGATCGAGTTCGAAGCGCCTGATTATCTGCCGCCGTTCGAGGCGAAGCTGTTGTGACGGGTTATTCGGCCGGCACTGCGGTGGAGGTAGGGTCGGCCTTGGCGGTGGCGCCGAACGACACGTACAGTCCGATTGCGGTGATCACGATCGCGCCGACCATGTTGCCCAGCGTGACCGGGATTTCGTTCCACATCCACCATTGTGCGACGGTGACTTTGGCGCCGAGCATGATGCCGCAGGGGATCACAAACATATTGACCACGCAGTGTTCGAAGCCTTGGGCGACGAAGGCCATGATCGGCAGGAACATCGCGACGATTTTGCCGATGGTGGAGCGTGAGACCAGCCCCATGATCGAGCCGAGGCTGACCATCCAGTTGCAGAGGACGCCTTTGAGGAAGGCGGTGGCCCAGCCGGCGCCGCCGGCTTTGGCGTAGGCGAGGGTTTTGAGGCCGGTCAGGGCGATGAGTTTGGCGCCGATCGGGTCCGGGGCTTCGGTGAACATTTTCGTGTCGATCGCGGCGAAGATCAGTGCGTAGATCAGGCTGCCGATCAGATTGCCGATATAGACCGTGACCAGGGACGAAACGACTTTGCCGCCCGGAACCTTGCCGGCCATGGCGGCGTAGGGGATCAATGCGACGTTGCCGGTGAAAAGTTCGAGACCGAGCAGGATGATCAGGATGAAGCCGACCGGGAAGAACAGGGCCGAGACCACGATGTTGCCGGTGGCGACCAGCGCCGAGACGAACAGGGTGGTGGTGAAGCCGAGAAACATGCCGGACAGGATGCCGGTGACCAGGATGGTTTTGGTGGGTAGGTTCGCTTTGCGGGTGCCTGCTTCGATCATTGCAGCCGCGAGGGCCGGTGGGTTTAGCCAATCCATGTGACGCTCCTTAGTGAATGTGGATTTTGTGTAGTCATGCGTCCATGTTTCGTCAATAAAACTGAACGGGACGCTAATTTTTTATTTAATCGGCCGGTAAATCGTTTTATTCAGCAGATTGCGGCTGAGGCTGCGGCAGACGCTCGACTGCGGATTGTGCGCGGGGTGAGAGCCCGGCACCGCCGTGCCCGACATAGGCGGTGATTTTTGCGCGCATCCGCGGGTCCCAGAATTTTATGATGTGATTGGCGATTTCGCCGATCGCGTGATCATCGGACTGGGAGTTGAAGAAGGTGGCGATCTGGTTGGCCATGTAGACCAGCTTTTGGTCCTGGGCTTGATGTTCATGCGACATGCGCGTGGGCTCCGAACTCGATGCGAGATTGGTGGGTGAAGATTTCGAACCCATCGTCGCGGGCGACGGCGGCGAGGGTGATGCCGGCGGCATCGGCGGCGCGGATGGCGTGGGCGGTGGGGACCGAGACCGCGACGATGACCGGGATGCCGGCGATTGCGGCTTTCTGGATCAGTTCGATCGAGATGCGGCTGGTCATCAGCAGGATGCCGGTGGCGGGGTTGCGGTTCTGGCGGGCGAGCGCGCCGATCAGTTTATCGAGCGCGTTGTGGCGGCCGACGTCTTCGCGGACCAGCAGGGCGGCATCGGCCGGGTCGAGGAAGGCGGCGGCGTGGATGCCGTGGGTGCGGCGGTTGAGTGTTTGGTGCAGCGGCAGGCTGCGCATGGCGCGCATGATCGCGTCGGCGGTGACCGGGCGGGTGGTGGTGACGCGCGGGATGGCGCGGTTGGCTTCGGCGAGGCTTTCGAGGCCGCAGAGGCCGCAGCCGAGCGCGCCGGCGAGGTGGCGGCGGCGCTGGGCGAGGCGGGCGGCGACGTCGTGCGCGACCTCCATGCGGCATTCGATGCCGCCTTCGACGGTGACGAGGTCGCAGGCGATGATGTCCGCCGCGCGATCGATGATGGCTTCGGAGAGGCTGAAGCCGATCGCGAAATCGATCAGGTCGCAGGGCGTGGTCATCATGACGGCGTAGCCGACGCGGCCGTAGCTGAGGGCGACGGCGGTTTCCTCCGGCACCGCGCGCGTCTGCGCGGTGACGGTGCCGTTGCGGAAGGCGGTGGCCGCGATTTCGACGACGGGGGCGGGGACCTGGGCCGGCAGTTGGCTCATTCGGCGGCGACCGCCTCGATCTGGCGGGTGCGGCGACCGAGTTCGGCGTAGTCGCGCTGCGCGTCGGTCGGGCCGTTGGAGGGGGAGATCTGGACGGCGGTGACCTTGTATTCGGGGCAGTTGGTCGCCCAGTCGGAATAGTCGGTGGTGACGACGTTGGCCATGGTCATCGGGTGGTGGAAAGTGGTGTAGACCACGCCGGGGGCGACGCGTTCGGTGATTTTGGCGCGCAGGCTGGTTTCGCCGGCGCGGCTGGCGAGCTTGACCCATGAGCCATCGGTGACGCCGCGCTGTTCGGCGTCGTGCGGGTGGATTTCGAGCAAATCTTCCTGGTGCCAGGCGGTGTTGTCGGTCCGGCGGGTCTGGGCGCCGACGTTGTACTGGCTGAGGATACGGCCGGTGGTGAGCAGGAGCGGGAAGCGCGGGCCGATTTTCTCGTCGGTCGGGACGTATTCGGTGACGAAGAACCGGCCTTGGCCGCGCACGAAATGATCGATGTGCATGGTCGGCGTGCCTTCGGGTGCTGCTTCGTTACAGGGCCATTGCACCGAGCCGACGCGGTCCAGCAGGTCGAACGAGACATTGGCGAAGCTGGGGGTGAGGCGGGCGATTTCGTCCATGATTTCAGACGGGTGGGTGTAGTTCATGGCGTAGCCGAGCGCCTGGGCGAGCAGCTGGGTGACCTGCCAATCCTCGTAGCCGTTTTTCGGCGCCATGACTTTGCGGACCCGCTGGACGCGGCGCTCGGCGTTGGTGAAGGTGCCGTTTTTTTCGAGGAAGGTGGAGCCGGGGAGGAAGACATGGGCGAATTGCGCGGTTTCGTTGAGGAACAGGTCCTGCACGACGACGCATTCCATCGCCGAGAGGCCGGCGGTGATGTGGCGGATATCCGGGTCGGATTGGGCGATGTCCTCGCCCTGAATGTAGAGGCCTTTGAACGTGCCATCGATCGCGGCGTCGAGCATGTTGGGGATGCGCAGGCCGGGTTCGGGCTCGATGGTGACACCCCAGGCCTGATCGAACAGGGCGCGGACATCCGGCATCGAGACGTGGCGGTAGCCGGGTAGTTCGTGCGGGAAGCTGCCCATGTCGCAACTGCCCTGGACGTTGTTCTGGCCGCGCAGCGGGTTCACGCCGGCGCCGACATGGCCGATGTTGCCGGTTGCCATGGCGAGGTTGGCGAGCGCCATGACGGCGGTGGTGCCCTGGCTGTGTTCGGTGATGCCGAGACCGTAATAGATCGCGGCTTTGCCGCCGGTGGCGTAGAGGCGGGCGGCTTCGCGGACGGCGTGCGGCTCGGCGCCGGTGATGGCGGCGGTCGCTTCGGGGCTGTTGGCGTCCTGGGAGACGAATTCGGCCCAATGGGCGAAGGCATCGGTCTCGCAGCGCTCGCGGACGTAATCGGCATCGACCAGGTTTTCGGTGACGATGACGTGGGCGAGGGCGGTGAGGATGGCGACGTTGGTGCCGGGGCGGATTTGCAGATGGATCGCGGCCTCGACATGCGGGGTGCGCACCAGATCGATCCGGCGCGGGTCGATCACGATGAGTTTGGCGCCGTCGCGGAGGCGTTTTTTCATGCGCGAGGCGAACACCGGGTGGCCGTCGGTCGGGTTGGCACCGATCAGCAGCATGACGTCGGCGTGTTCGACGCTGTCGAAATCCTGGGTGCCGGCGGAGGTGCCGAAGGTCTGGCTGAGGCCGTAGCCGGTCGGCGAGTGGCAGACGCGGGCACAGGTGTCGGTATTGTTGTTGCCGAAGACGGCGCGCACGAGTTTTTGCACGAGGTAGGTTTCCTCGTTGGTGCAGCGCGAGGAGGTGATGGCGCCGACTGCATTTTTGCCATACTGCGCCTGGATGCGCTTGAACTCGGACGCGGTGTGGGCGATCGCTTCGTCCCACGAGACCTCGCGCCACGGATCGTTGATATGGGCGCGGATCATCGGCTTGGTGATGCGGTCGCGGTGCGAGGCGTAGCCCCAGGCGAAGCGGCCCTTGACGCAGGAATGGCCGTGGTTGGCCTTGCCGTCCTTGAAGGGGACCATGCGGACGACTTGTTCGCCGCGCATTTCGACCTTGAACGAGCAGCCGACGCCGCAATAGGCGCAGGTGGTGACTTTGGAATGTTCGGGCTGGCCGATTTCGACGACGGATTTTTCCATCAGCGTCGCGGTCGGGCAGGCCTGAACGCAGGCGCCGCAGGAGACGCATTCGGAGTCGAAGAAGCTTTCCTCCATGCCGGGCGAGACCTTGGAGTCAAAGCCGCGGCCGGCGATGGTCAGCGCGAAGGTGCCTTGCACTTCCTCGCACGCGCGCACACAGCGCGAGCAGACGATGCATTTGGCAGGGTCGAATTGGAAATAGGGGTTGGAGACGTCCTTGGTCGAGGCGAGGTGATTGTCGCCGGCATAGCCGTAGCGGACATCGCGCAGGCCGACCGCGCCGGCCATGTCCTGCAATTCGCAATCGCCGTTGGCCGAGCAGGTCAGGCAGTCGAGCGGGTGATCCGAGATGTAGAGTTCCATCACGCCGCGGCGGATTTTGCCGAGGCGCTCGTTTTGCGTGTGGACCACCATGCCCTCGGCGACCGGCGTGGTGCAGGAGGCGGGGGTGCCGGCGCGGCCTTCGATTTCGACCAGGCAGAGGCGGCAGGAGCCGAAACTGTCCAGCATGTCGGTCGCGCAGAGTTTGGGGATTTTGGTGCCGATGTCCATCGCGGCGCGCATCACCGAGGTGCCTTCGGGCACGCTGACGGCGACGCCATCGATGGTGAGGGCGACCAGTTTTTCGGACTGGACGGGCTTGGTGCCGTAGTCGATTTCGTGAACGAGACCCATGGGTGTGTTCCTTTATTCGGCGGCCAGAGGGAGCGGTTTCGCCGCGAAATCCCCTGGGAAATGGTTGAGCGCGCTGAGGACCGGGTAGGGGGTGAAGCCGCCGAGGGCGCAGAGCGAGCCGAGCTTCATCGTCTCGCAAAGGTCGCGCACCAGGGCGAGGTTTTTTTCGGGTTCGATGCCGGCGGCGATCTTGTCGAAGGTTTCGACGCCGCGGACCGCGCCGATCCGGCACGGGGTGCATTTGCCGCAGGATTCATGGGCGCAGAATGCCATGGCGAAACGGGCCATTTTGGCCATGTCGGCGGTGTCGTCGAACAGGACGAGGCCGCCGTGGCCGATCAGACCGTCACGCTTGGCGAAGGCTTCGTAGTCGTAGGGTGTGTCGAACATCGAGGGCGGGAAATACGCGCCCAGCGGGCCACCGGCCTGCACGGCACGGACCGGACGGCCGGAGGCGGTGCCGCCGGCGATATCGTCGACCAGCTCGCCGAGGGTGACGCCGAAGGCGCATTCGAACAGGCCGCCGTGCCTGACGTTGCCGGCGATTTGTACCGGCATGGTACCACGCGAGCGGCCGTAGCCGAGTTCGGCGTAGCGCTGCGCGCCTTCGGCCAGGATGAACGGCACGCTGGCCAGGGTGATGGTGTTGTTGATGATGGTCGGGCGGCCGAACAATCCCTTGATGGCGGGTAACGGCGGCTTGGCGCGGACCTGGCCGCGCTTGCCTTCGAGGCTTTCCAGCAGGGAGGTTTCCTCGCCGCAGACATAGGCGCCGGCGCCGACGCGCACTTCGATGTCGAACGCGTGGGCGCTGCCGTTGATCGTGGTGCCGAGCAGGCCGGCGCGGCGGGCGAGGTTGATCGCGCGGTTCATCATGGTGATGGCGAAGGGGTATTCGGAGCGGAGGTAGATGTAGCCCTTGGTCGCGCCGACGCCGATGCCGGCGATGGTCATGCCCTCGATCAGCATGAAGGGGTCGGCTTCCATGATCAGACGATCGGCGAAGGTGCCGGAATCGCCTTCATCGGCGTTGCAGACGATGTATTTGCGGTCGGAGGCGGTGCGCGCGACGGTCTCCCATTTGATGCCGGTGGGAAAGCCGGCACCGCCGCGGCCGCGCAGGCCGCTGTCCTTGACGGCGGCGACGGTGGCGGCGGGGCCGATCGAGATTGCGTTTTCGAGACCCTTGTAGCCGCCGAGGGCGCGATAATCATCGAGCGAGGCGGGGTCGGCGATGCCGGCGCGGGCGAAGGTGAAGCGGGTCTGCCGGGCGAGGAAGGGGATGGCTTCGACCGGGCCGACGCATTTGGGATGGGTGCCGCCATCGAAGATATTGGCATCGAACAGGGATTTCACATCCGCCACGGTGAGCTTGCCGTAGCCGATGCGGCCGGCCTGGGTTTCGACTTCGAGCAGGGGTTCAAGCCAGAACAGGCCGCGCGAGCCGTTGCGGACGATGGTGAGCGGGATGTTGCGGGCGCGGGCTTCCGTTTCGATCGCGGCGGCGATGCGGTTGGCGCCGACCGCGACGGCGGCCATGTCCTGCGGGATGAAGATTTTCATCAGGCGGCTTCCATCACGAGGGTTTCCAGCATCTGCTGGTCGGCCCGGCCGATCGGTTCATCGTCGAACAGGGCCGAGGGGGCGGTGGCGCACAGGCCGAGGCAATAGACCGGCTCGATGGTGATCCGCCCATCCGGCGAGGTTTCGCCCCAATCGAGGCCGAGCAGGTCGAGCAGGCGCTGGGCGGTGACTTCCGAGCCCATCGATTGGCAGGCTTCGGCGCGGCAGAGTTTCAGGACGTGGCGGCCGGCGGGTTCGCGGCGGAAATCGTGATAGAAGCTGATCACGCCGTGGACTTCGGCACGGCTGAGGTTGAGTGCCTCGGCGATCAGCGGCTCGGCATCGCGCGGGATGTAGCCGAATGCGGCCTGCAATGCGTGCAGGATGGGCAGCATGGCACCTTCACGGTGCTGCTCGGCCGCGATGATTTCGCGCGCATCCGTCGGATTCCAGACAGAGTGTTGTTTTGCCATTACGCCCGTTCAACTCCCGCAGCAGAATGCCGGATACGTTTGGTACCCGGTAAAACTTTCGAATTAATGAACGGTAACGCGAATCTGTTAAAGATAACAGGGCAAAGACCCGAAGGTTTGATAGAAGGTCTCTATCAAGATACGTCGTCGAGGTCTTTGGCGTGGCGGTGGGCGATCTGGACCAGGGCGGCGGCGAGCGGGGACATCGGTTCGCGATCCGGCAGGAGCAGACCGACGGTGTGGACTTCTTCGGGTGCGACGATCGGGATGGCGCGCAGTTTGGCGGTGAGGCCGAAGATTTCGGCGAGTTTTTCCGGCAGCACGCAGGCCCAGCGGCCGGTCTGCACGTGGCTGACCAGCACGACGATGGAGTTGCTTTCGAGCGTGGGCAGCAGATCGACCCCGGCGTTGCGGAGCAGGCGGTCGAGGATGCGGCGGTTTTGCATGTCGGGCGTGAGCAGGCAGAGCGGGATCTGGCCAAGCTCGGCCCAGGTGACGCGGTCGTGCCGGCCGAGCGGGGCATTGGCGGCGGTGAGCAGGCGGTAGCGTTCCTGATACAGTGGCACGACGCGGTTGCGGCCGATCGGTTCGTTGTCAAGATAGGTGACGCCGGCATCGACCTCGAAATTGTTGAGCCGGCGCAGCACCTCGTTCGAGGTGCAGGACTGGATGGAGAAGCGCACATCCGGATGCTGGGCGCGGAACGGCGTGGTGAGTTCGGTGATGGTGGCAAGCGCGGTGGGAATCGCGGCAATGCGCAGCAGACCGGACAGGCCGCGCTTGAGGGCGATGATATCGGCGCGCATCGCCTGCATGTCGCCAACCAGGCGGCGGGCCCATTCGAGCACGCGCTCGCCTTCCGGGGTGAAGCCCTGGAAGCGCGAGGAGCGTTCGACCAGCGGCATGCCGAGGGTTTCCTCAAGCACGCGGATGCCGGCGGAGAAGGTCGGCTGGGTGACGCCGCAGGTTTCGGCGGCGCGGCCGAAATGTTTTTCGCGGGCGAGGGCGAGCAGGTATTCGAGCTTGTCGATCAAGCGGGTTCGGCGACCAGGACGAGGCGGCCGGTGACGGTGCCGTCCTTGAGGCGGTGGAGGGCGGCATCGGCTTCGTGCTTTGGCATGGTTTCGATCGGTAGTTTGGGCAGCGCACCGCCCTGGGCGAGGCCGACCAGTTCGCGCAGGTCGCCCGGGGTGCCGACGAAACTGCCCTGGATGGTAAGGGCGCGCATCGGCATGAAGGGCAGCGGCAGGGTCAGTTCGCCGCCGAACAGGCCGACCATGATCAGCTTGCCGCCCTTGGCCAGCGCGCCGTAGGCGGCGCGGGCGGTGGCGGAACCGTTGACCAGATCGATGATGGCGACCGGTTGGCCGCCGCACGCCGCAATGATGGCCTTGTCGAGCCGTTCGGCCGTGCCATCGACCGTGGCGGTGGCACCGGCGGCGGTTGCGGCGGCGCGTTTGGTTTCGCTGGTATCGACGCTGACGATGGCGCGATGGCCGAGCGCGCGGAGCACCGCGATGGCGGACAGGCCGAGGCCGCCGGCGCCGATCAGCACGACCGGCACATCCGGCGCGAGGGGCATGATCTTGCGGATGGCGGCGAATACCGTGATGCCGGAGCAGGCGTAGGTGGCGGCCAGCGCCGGGTCGAGATCGCCGGGGTCGACCAGGTGGCCGGCATGGGCGGCGATGACATGGGTTGCGAAGCCGCCGTGCTGGAAAATGCCGAGCGAGCGCTGTTTCGCGCAGAGATTATCCTCGCCGGCCAAACAATGCGCACAGGTGCCGCAGCCGACCCAGGGGTAGACGATGCGCAGATCACCGGGTTTCACACCCGTGGCGTCGGGTCCGAGTTTGACGACGCGGCCGACGATTTCATGGCCGAGGGCGAGCGGCAGGGAAATGCCGCGCTGCATGACATCGAGCCGACCGGCGCTGCCGAGATCGTAATAACCGTCCCAGATGTGCAGGTCGGAATGGCAGACGCCGCAATGGGTGACTTCGAGCAGGATTTCCGTGCCCTGGGGCTCGGGCATCGGCAGGGTAATCTCGGCGAGCGCGGCGCCGTTTTCGACGATGGCAAAGGCGGTCATGGTCGCTGCCGTCATGTGGGTTCCCCGTTGGTGTGGTCATGTGTTTTTGGACGTGGCGTATGGTGCGGTGCAAATGCGGGGGATGCAAGGTAGGGGAAGAGTCTTCTTTTTTGTGAACAAAAAAGAAGCAAAAAAAACTTTATTAATTTGGGTCTGTGCCCGTGAAAACGCCCGTGCACCAGATTAACAAAAGTTTTTTGCTTCTTTTTTACAAAAAAGAAGCACTTGCTTCCCTACCCTTCCCCCGCAACCACCGCCTGCCGCCCCAGGATCACCCCGGCCAGGTAAAGCGAACCGCAGATCAGCACGCGTTTAGCGGCACCATCGGCCGCGAGGCGGCGCAGGGCGGCATCGATCGTGGGGCCGGGCGTGGCGATGCCGCCCGAGGCGGCGATGATCTGTTCGACCGGCAAAGCGAGGTGCTGGCCGGGTTCGGCGATGGCCTGGATGCTGGCGGCGTGCGGGGCGACGATGCGCAGGAATTCGGCGCAGTCCTTGGCCTGTTTCATGCCGATGATCAGGTGGGTCGGGCCGGGGAAATCGGCCAGGGCTTCGGCGACCGCTGCGGCGCCGCCGGGGTTGTGGGCGCCATCGAGCCAGAGGGTGGAGCCGGGCGGCAGGGCATCGAGCAGCGGGGTGCTGAGGCGTTGCATGCGGGCCGGCCATTCGACGCTGCGCATGCCCTGGGCGTAGGCCGCGGCTGGGATGGCGAGTCCGCTGTGGCGGAGTGCAGCGATCGCGATGCCGGCGTTGTCGCGTTGGTGGGCGCCGTGCAGCGCGGGTTCGGGTAGGGCGAGGCTGCCGTGCTGGTCGGTGTAGAGCAGACCGTCTTGCGTGGGTTCGATGGTCCAGTCACGGCCGCGGGCGGCGAGCGGAACGCCGAGGGATTGCGCGGTCGCCTGGATGACGGCGAAGACATCGGGTTGTTGGCGACCGGTGATGGCGTGGCTGCCGGGTTTGATGATGCCGGATTTTTCGTGGGCGATGACCGTATCGGTATCGCCGAGGAATTCGCGGTGATCGAGTGAGATGGCGGTGATGGCCGCGGCGCGGGGTGGCGGGATGACGTTGGTGGCGTCGAATTTGCCGCCGAGCCCGACTTCGATGATCGCGAGATCGGCCGGGGTGGCGGCGAACAGGACGAAGGCGGCGGCGGTGATGGCTTCGAACACGGTGATCGGCGCGGCATCGTTGACCCGTTCGACCTCGGCGAGGGCGGTATCGAGCGCATCGTCGCTCACCAGGGTGCCGGCGAGGCGGATGCGTTCGTTGAAGCGCACCAGATGCGGCGAGATATAGACATGGGTGCGCAGCCCGGCGGCTTCGGCGATGGCGCGGAGGAAGGCGCAGGTGCTGCCTTTGCCGTTGGTGCCGGCGACATGGATGGTGGGCGGTAGCCGACGTTCGGGGTGGCCGAGGGCGGCGAGCAGGCGCTCGAGCCGTTCGAGGCGCAGGTCGATCAGCTTGGGGTAGAGCGTGTGCAGGCGCTCCAGCCGCTGGTCGATCCGGGAGGCGGTTGCGCTCACGCCGCGAGCGGTTCCGCCGCCGGGACGTGGAGGAGGCCGAGCAGGCGGCCGAGCGTGGCGGTGAGCTCGCCGCGCGGGGTGACCATGTCGATCATGCCGTGTTCGAGCAGATATTCGGCGCGCTGAAAGCCTTCGGGCAGTTTTTCGCGGATGGTTTCCTCGATCACGCGCGCACCGGCGAAGCCGATCAGCGCGTTGGGTTCGGCGATCTGGATATCGCCCAGCATGGCGAAGGAGGCGGTGACGCCGCCGGCGGTGGGGTCGGTGAGGATGACGATGTAGGGCAGGCCGGCTTCGCGGACCATTTGCACGGCGATGGTGGTGCGCGGCATCTGCATCAGGCTGATCGCGCCTTCCTGCATGCGCGCGCCGCCGGAGGCGGTGTAGACGATGAGGGCGGCGCGCTGGAGCACCGCGAGGCGGGCGGCGCTGACCAGCGCCTCGCCCATCGCCGCACCCATCGAGCCGCCCATGAAGCGGAAATCCATCGCCATGACGACGGCTTTATGGCCGCCGACGCTGCCGTGGGCGACCAGCACCGCGTCGTCCATGCCGGTTTTTTTGCGTGAGTCCGACAGGCGATCGGAATAGCGCTTCTTGTCCTGGAACTTCAGGGGGTCGACCGGGACTTTCGGCAGGTCGATGCGGGTGAAGCTGGCGTCATCGAAGGTCCAGGTGAGGCGTTCCTGGGCGGTGGCGCGCATGTGATGGCCGCAGTGCGGGCAGACTTTCCGCGCGGCTTCAAGCTCGCGATGGAAGATCATTTGCTGGCATTGCGGACATTGGTGCCAGAGGTTGTCCGGCGCCTCCTTGCGCCCGAGCAGGGTGCGGACGCGCGGGCGGACGAATTCGGTGAGCCAGTTCATTGCGGCGCGATCAGAAGATGTCGTTGATGATGCTGTCGCCGATGCCGAAGCCGGCACCCATGGTGATGGCGCGGCCGAAGCCCGAGTTCAGGAAGCCGCCGAGGATGCCGCCCTGCTGCTGCGGCGGGTAGCCTTGTTGCGGCGGGTAGCCTTGCGGCGGGTAGTTCTGGGGTGGGTAGTTCTGGGGTTGCGGCGCGCCCCAGGGCTGCTGGGTTTGGGGCACCGAGCCCATTTGCTGCGGCTGGTTGGCGACGTAGCCGTGCAACGCCTGGAGGAGGTTGGCGACCTGGTTTTGCTCGGCCTGGATCGCCAGGGCGATTTCCTTCAGATCGAGCATCCATTCCCGTGCGTCCGGGTTGCCGGCTTGCGATGCGGTCTGCAATTTGGTCGCCAGGGCCTTGAGGGACTGCACGGTCTGATCGGCCTGACCTTGCAGTTGGGAATACTGGCTGTCGATGGTCTGGATATCCATGATCGTGGCTCCTGAGAAGTTATCCGACCTATATAGGCCGGATATTGTCGAAAGTCAGCTTGTGCCGAAACGTCAGGCGGCCTGGCGTGCGCCGGTGCGGTAGGCGGCGCAGGCGGCGCCGAAGGCGGCGAACAGGCGCTGGCGGTCCGGCGCGCCTAGGACGTCCCATTCCGGGTGCCATTGGACGGCGAGGGCGAAGCCTTTGGCATCGGCGACGCGGACCGCTTCGATCGTGCCATCCGGCGCCGTCGCTTCGACCACGAGGCTTGGGGCGAGGCGGTCGATCGCCTGGCCGTGCAGGGAATTGACCATGATGGTGTCGCTGCCGCAGATGCGCGCGACGCTGCCGGTCAGGCTGACCTGGTGGCGGACCGCGTATTGCTCGGCGCGGGTGCCGACGCCGCCGCGATGATCGGAGCGGCCGGGGATGGTGTGGACCTGCTGGTGCAGCGTGCCGCCGAGGGCGACGTTGAGTTCCTGCAACCCGCGGCAGATGCCGAACACCGGCATGCCGCGCGCGATGGCGGCGACCAGCAGGGGCAGGGTTGTCGCATCGCGGTCCGGGTCGTGCGAATCGGGGGTTTCATCGGCGGTGGCGCCGTAGCGGGTCGGCATGACGTTGCTGGGGCTGCCGTTGAACAGGATGCCGTCCAGCCGGTCGAGCACGGCGAGCATGGCTTCGCCTTCCGGCGGGATGAGCAGGGGCAGCGCATCGGACGCGCGCATCAAGGCTTCGCCGTAGCGGGCGGGGGTGGCGTGCTGGTGGTGGTTGTTGATGAGCTTGGTGCAGGCGGGGATGCCGATGATGCTGGTCATGAGATGGTCCTTTATCGCGATAACGGGCTCTATCCAATGGAATTTTTCGGGCGGAACCGGCCGGCGAATACGGCGAGGGCAGCGCAGCCGAGCATGGTGATCGCCATCGGGCGGGCGGTGCCATCGGCGAAGCCGCCGACCACCGCACCGGTGATGGCGCCACCGAGATATTGCCAGGTGCCCATCAGCGCGGAGGCCGAGCCGGCGTGGGCTTGGTGGCGCGACAGGGCGGCGACCATGGTGCTGGGCAAAGCGAAGCCGTAGCTGGCCTGACAGATGAACAAGGCGAGCACGATGGGGATGGCGCCGCTGCCCAGCACGGCCGCGGCGGTCAGCGCGATTGTGCCGGCGAGGAGCAGCAGGATCGAGGCGCTGATGACGGGCCGCAGGCCGACGCGGGCGACCAGATGCGGGTTCCATTGGTTGAAGGCGATGTAGATGGCGGCGTTGGCGCCGAACAGGGCCGCATAGGCGAGCGGGCGCCAGTGGAACTGGCCGATGAACACGCCGGGCGTGCCGGTGAGGTAGGCGAACAATGCGCCGATCGCGAAGGTGCCGGTCAGGGCGTTGGTGAGGAAGGCGCGGTCGGTCGCGATCTGGCCGTAGCGGCGCAGGATCGAGCGGAAGCCGATCAGGCTGCGGCGGGCGGTGGGCAGGGTATCGGGCAGTTTGAACCAGACCAGGGCGAGGGCGATGATGCCGTAGGCGGCGGCGATGACGAAAATCCAGCGCCAGGAGCCGACCGAGACGACGGCGCTGCCGATGATCGGCGCGATGATCGGGGCGACGCCCATGACCAGCATGAGTTTGGAGAACAGCATGGCGGCGGCCGGGCCATCCGCCACGTCGCGCACCATGGCGCGGGGGATGACGACGGAGGCGGAGCCGCCGAACGCGGCGAGCAGGCGGAAGGCCGAGAGGGAGTCGGTGTTCCAGGCGAGGGCGCAGCCGAGCGAGGCGATGGTGTAGATGGTGAGGCCGAGCAAGATGGGCAGGCGGCGGCCGGCGCGGTCGGAGAAGGGGCCCTGGGTCATCTGGCCGATCGCGAGGCCGGCGAAATAGGCGGCGAGGGTCAGGCCGGGGCCGGCGGGGTCGTGGAAATCGCGCGCGATGGTGGGGAAGGCGGGTAGGTACATATCGACCGAGACCGGCCCGATCGCGATCAGGAAGCCGAGCAGCAGGGGCAGGCGGCGGGGTGGTGCGGGGGCGTCGAGCAGGGTTTGGGTGGCGGCCATCGCGCCAGTCTAACGGCTTGGTGAGCGGGCGTGAACCTGCCTTCAGGTTGACCCTGGGGTGATCTGGCGGGTTAGCTCATTTCGATATCGTAACAATTTGGGCGTGCGAGGATGAGTGGGGGTGGGCGGTGAAATGATCGTGGCTTGGGGATATCCGGGGGGATCGAGCCTGCGGCGGATTGCGGGTGCTGGGCCGGGTGGGGGGTCGATATGTTGGGGGGTGTTGGGGTGGCGATTGGGGTTTGCGTTGCGGTGTCGTGCCGGGTGGGCGCGGGTTCGGCTTGGCTGAGGTCGGGTTTGGGGGATGATTTGCGGGTTGGGCTGGGGGTGCTGCGTCGCTTGGATGGCGATTTGGGGCGCGCGTGGGTTTCGGCGGTTGGGCGGGGTGCCTGGATCACGGTGCCATCGCGGGATTCGGCGAGGAGGGTGATGAGGCGGGTGAGCACGGCGCAGATCAGGGCGATGACGGCGCGCAGCAATTTGGCGTGGTCACCGGTATCGGTGACGTCGTGCCGCAGGGCGCCGATGGTGGCGGTGCAACGCTCGATCAACTGGTCTGAGGCGGGCAAATGGTCTGAGGCGGGGCGCTCGTTCACGAAGGGAGATTGGCATGGCGGGTGGGGGGTGGGAAATAGTTATTTTTGGTGACGTGATGTTTTTTTGGTGCTGTGTCGGTGTTACGGTTGCGGGGCGAGCGGCGCGGGTTGGGTAGAGGTCGTTTGGGCGGGGATACAGTGTTATCAGAGATGATCCGTCCTGGCGCGGTCGCCTTCGGGCCGGGCAGCGCGGGCCAGGCGGGCGGGCGAAATGCGCTTCGGCCGGCCCATGCTTGATGCAGGCGATTAGAAGCCATCAGTTCCGCAAGCGATCCGTGATCTGCTGTCCGTGGTCTACGCCGCCGAAGAAGATGGCGATGATCCTGACTTCGGACGACGGATCATCGATCTCGAAGTAAAAGATAAAATTCCTATTGGTCACGGTACGAATGCCCGGCCGAATTTTGGCGTGTCCCGTGCCCCGATGCGGATGGGTGACGAATGTCCGCAGGTCGATAAGGGCATCGTCGATCCGGGCGGCCGCGCGCGCGACAGATGTTTCGACATCTTCGCCGAGGGCCTGATAGGTTTCGACGAGATGGTCCTCGATGAGGTCAAGGTCGCGTGTGACGTCCGCCGCGCGGCGGACGTTATAGCGTTGCACTTTTGTTGCGCTTGCGTGCGATCATGGCGCGGGTCTCGGCCTCACCCGCGTCGATATCGACAAAAGTACCGCTACGCCGCTGGTCGATCAACGATCGCAGGGCCTGGAGTTCCGCATCCCGCATCTCGCTGTCGCGCCGCAGCATTTCCAGGCCGCGCTGGAGAACCGCGCTCAGGCTGGAAAATTGCCCGCTCTCGACCAGGGACCGTGCGTAGGCTTGCTGGTCATCGCTCAGCGATATCGACGTCTTCGCGGTCATACCTACCTCCTCATGACATGTACTACTGAGTGGCACCGGTGTCGAGACCGGATTTCAGGCAAAAAATAGCCTAGAGACGCAACGGAGAGGCCGGTTCGACCTAAGATTGGCATAGGTCGGTCCCATCAATTATTCGATGAGGGGGTTGTGAGCGGCATGCTGGGCCGGCGGCTTTGCGCTCGTATAGGACGTTTCGGCTCTGACTTTACGTTTCTGCATAGCGGACATTCTGCTAATCTCACAAGAATGCGGAGATGGGCGGCGAGCAGTCGCCCGCTGTATCTGGCGCGAAAGCCCGCTTTGTGGGGGGCTAGTTGTGGTCAGCCTTCAACGCGAGCCGGCCCCTAGCAGACTTCAGATCACCGTGGAGCGGACTTCAGTCGCAGATGAGGACAAAAACTCGTGCCAGGCCGCATTCACTCTCTCACAATCGTCAACCAACATTGTCGAGCGCCGATTGAGCTTTGTCCCTTTGATATCCTGGGGCAAGCACGCCGACTCGCATGCGGGCATAGACCACGAGTTGATCCAGCCACTTATCGATCAATGCCTTAAGCACGTCGTCTATTCGATGACCCACCGCGCCATTCGTTTGTACGATCTCTGCAAGTGTCTCAAAAGGATAGTGCTGCGGATCATCCTGGCGTAGGATCTTGCCAGTAAGTTCGATTGCTTCTTTGAAATCCCTGAAAAGTTCTGCCCCGGTGCGGCTGTTCTTTTTCGCCCGCAACATCAGAAACTTTGCACGCCGGTCGTCGAGTTGGCGCCGATCGAAAGTCTTTCCGGTGCGGCGTTCGTATTCGTCCGCTTCACTATATCCCTGCTCAAGAAACTTCTCGGCGTCAAAAAGTTCCTCGGCCGCGCATTTGGCCATGTGCCATTGTAGCCAGAAAAGCGGCATTCGCCTCATTTGCAGTTCTTGCTTGTTATGTTCGAAGAACCGGTTGATTTCGTACGTATCGGTGACGACATCGGAAAGGGTGGAATACCGCATCATCTGACTGAACATGCGCTGCTCGAAGGGGTTGCGATAGGTCGCTGCAAGATTCTTTAACAGGGCCACGACGGCATCGACGATTTCGGTGTCTTTGAATAGGTTTTGCAGGATGTTCTGAGCCCCGATTGAGGGTACTGTCTGGATAATCTCACCTGTTCGGCGCACGAGGCGAAAGCTGTCATTTCCAGCCCTGGCATTCAGCTTGTCGATGACGGCGCCGTAGTCCGTCTGCATCGCATTGCTGAGGAAGGAAACCGGTGCATTCTCACCAAGATGGGTGAAATAAAGCGCGATGATGATCGCTTCGCGTTCAGTCTGGCTAAGTGACAGCTTGTTGAATTCTTCTAGATACCGATTGGCGACGTAATCTGACTGGAGCAACCGCAAGAGGAAATGCGGCAGGCTTGCCTGGCAGGTGCTCTCGATGAAACGAAGCCGTGCATTGTAATCAAGCGCATAAAAATCGCGCCACCCGGCGATCTGATCGGCGAGGTCGCTCAGAACGCGCGCTTCATCCGTGTTGAGACGGGCAAGGGGCATTTTCCGGAAACTGCCGAGGCCTTGCAGCGATGTAAGGCCAGCAGTGCTCGCATCGACTGCCACGGCCCGGCTTGTTAGGATTAGAATGCCGTTCTGACCATCAAATTGACGTGCGATGCTAGCAAGCCGTTCTGCCGGCAGATCAAAACAGTTCTCGATGATCAGTGCGGCGTTCGGCGTATGGTGAAGGATGTCTGCGACCTCGTTGAGTACGTTCTCATAGGCTTGGCGCATCTGATAGACCGGTCTTGCCCCTGACAGGCGATAGGCAAGATCGGTTGTGAGCAGGGACTTGCCATCACAGGGGTATCCGTCAAAAAGCACGATCCGGGCATCACCTGCGACGGCGTCCAGAGTTTCCCGTATGGCGCTGCGCTGTATGTGGTAATCGGATACATCGTTGGATGCATCCCGCGCGAGTTGCGAGGGTTCGACCTTGCCGTAGAGAAACAGGTCTTCGATTTGCACTTGCGTGGGAACCGTTGCTGCGGGATCCGGAGGCGTGTATTTCGCGAAACTGGCAAGGTGTGGCGCTTTTGGTGCATCCGTGGCCAAAAGCCTCTTGATGGTGTCGGCAAGCCCGGCGCGGCCGGTGAAGAATGGCGTGCCAAGCCGCTTTTGAGCTGCGGTGACATCCGGGTCGGCTTGAGCGGTCGGGCGATTGATGAAGAAGGCCTTTTCGCGCAGGCCTGTCAGGTCGTTGATCGCCTGGTTGAGGTGGAAGTCGCCGGCATTGAACCCGACGAAGACCACGATTTGAGCCTGATCGATGTCGTGCCGAAAGCGACTGAGCCACTTCTTTACATGGGTAAGCTTCGAGTAGCTTTCGGCACCGAGCACGCAGCTTTCACGAATGTTATGTATGTCCCATTTCTGCACATAGCCGTGCAGATGGATGATTGGGAGATTTAGCGTGGTCGTGCTGGGATCGTCGGTGTTGTTGAGGGGTTCTGCCTGCTTGTGCGCGGCCTGAGCCGCAATTTCGAGCGCATTATCGTAATTTGTCGTGTAGACCGCTTGCCAGGGGTAGCGTAACAGGTCGGCCATATCAGAGGTTACGTTGGAAACAGTGTACCGCTGTTTCAGGAGTGTCATCATGCCGTTGTCGGCAACCTTCTTCTGTAGGGCATCGGCGGCGTTTTGCAGATTCCTGTATGGCGGATCCTGATGGAGTTCGGTATTGAAGAGATCTAGCAGCTGTGCGCCCGTGCCGAGCGTTTCATCCGGCTTGAAATTCAGACAATCCGCAGAAAACCCGGCACCGCAGAATAGGATGCCACCGCCGCTGCGAGCTAGGTTGAAGCGCCTTTGAAACTCATCAAATGAGTTGCTTTCCATAGGTTCAAACTCGTAAACCAAATTTCGTTTCTAAGGAATAGTGATAGCTTTTTGAGAGCGTTCTCTCGATGGTACTCTCTTCCAAACATATCCAGGAGCCTTCGTCGACACTCATTCAGGCTGCTTCGGCAAGTACGGATAGCCGGTTCTGTAACGGAATGGTGCAAGATGAGTGCCTTGTCGAATGCAGATTAATGTCCGTCTTGTTGGCGTACACATTCAAAAGCGGTCTGTCCGCTTCCGGCCAACTCTTGCCATATGGCGAAGGTCCGGTATCCGCGTTCGTCCGCCGTAAGCAGTCCACCACGTGTTGTTCAACAATCTCGGGACCAGCAAGCGCGGGGTGAGATGCTCTTTCGCACCCTATCCTTTCGGGGCCATAATGGCGACGGTGAAATCAGATGGTGAATGGATGCCAGAATATCGGTGACATTACGTCGACGGCGGACCGTATTTCTTCACTGTTGCCTTGGTGGATCGGCGCGGCGATCTGCTGGTGAAGGAGGTCGCCGCACTGCGCGCTTCTGTTTCACGGGTGCGGGCGCTGTATCCGTTCACGATCGATGCATGGGTTGTGTTGCCTGAGCATCTGCAAGCGGTATGGACATTGCCGGATGGTGATGCTGATTTTTCGGGGCGGTGGAGTCTTATCAAGCGCGGATTCTCGGCGAGGGTTGGGAGAGGTGAGAGCAGATCCGCCTCGCGGGTTGCGAAGGGCGAACGCGGTATCTGGCAGCGACGGTTTTGGGAACGCACGATCCGTGATGAGGCTGATTTCCGGCGTCACGTCGATTATGTTCATTTCAATCCGGTGAAGCATGGGTTGGTCGGGAATGCTTGGGATTGGCCGTTCTCATCGTTTCGGCGGGCTGTGGGGCGCGGGGATTATCCGGCCGATTGGGGTGGTTTGGGGGAGGTGGGTGGTGAGTTTGGTGAGAAATCGGAGGGGTGATGTGGGGTGAAGGTGGTGGGGTGCGGAAGAGCACCCCACCCTACGTGGGTTCGTCGTTCCGGCGGGACGTGGCACGCGGGGATTATCCGGTCCGGAGTCGGAAAGTTTTTTGCGCGCTTTTTTTCAAAAAAGCGCTACTTGCTTCCTTGCAGCATGGTGATCCCGAGATAGATCGCGAGGCCGATGCCGAGGATGACGATCAGGCCGGCGAGGATCAGGTCGAGGCGGTCGTTTTCGGCGGGGTGGGTTTCATCGTCGATGATGTCGGCGCGGTTTTTGACGAAGCGGAGCATCGAGGCGGCGACCATGGCGGCGCCGGCGATGATCAGGGCGAGGCCGACGAGGCTGCCGGCGACCTGGCCGGACATGGTGAAGGTTTTGCCGAGGGATTTGCCGGCGATTTTCAGGAAGATGTCAAAGCGTTCGACCAGGAAGCCGAACGCCATGACGGCGATGGCGGTGCGGACCCAGGCGAGGAAGGTCCGTTCGTTGGCCGCGTGATCGGTGAAGCGCGGGACGCTCACGCGGCGCGCTTGGCGACCTCGGCCGGGGACATGCGGACCAGGCTGTCGTAATCGTCGATCAGGGTGCGGGTGAGTGCGCCAGGGGTGAAGTGCAGGTCGCCGATCTGGCGGACGGGGGTGACTTCGGCGGCGGTGCCGGCGAGGAAGACTTCGGTTGCCTGGGCCATTTCCTCGGGCATGATGAGGCGTTCGTGCACGGGGATTTGGCGGGCGCGGGCGAGGGCCATGACGGTGCGGCGGGTGATGCCGTCGAGGAAGCTGTCGGGCGTGGGGGTGTGCAGGGCGCCATCGATCGCGAAGAAGATGTTGGCACCGGTGGCTTCGGCGACGTGGCCATCGAGGGTGAGCATCAGGGCGTCGTTGAAGCCTTCGGCTTCGGCGGCGTGTTTGGAGAGGGTGCCGATCATGTAGAGGCCGGCGGCTTTGGAGGCGGTGGGGGCGGTGCGCGGGTCGGGGCGGCGCCATTTTGCCATGCCGAGGGTGACGCCCTTCATGCGATCGGCGCCGAACAGGTTGGGCCAGGCCCAGGCGGCGATGGCGAGGTGGATTTTGGTTTGTTGGGCGGAGACCGAGAGTTGTTCGGAGCCGCGCCAGGCGAGGGGGCGGATATAGGCATCGGTGAAGCCGTTGACTTCGAGGACCTGGTTGCAGGCGGCGTCGATTTCATCGGCGGTGTAGGGGATGTCGAAGCCGAGCAGCTTGCCGGACTGGATCAGGCGGTTGGTGTGGTCGCGCAGGCGGAAGATGTTGCCGGCGTAGGCGCGTTCGCCCTCGAACACGGCGGAGGCGTAGTGCAGGCCGTGGGAGAGGACGTGGAGGTTGGCTTCGCGCCAGGGGCGCAGGGCGCCATCCCACCAGATCATGCCGTCCCGGTCGTCAAATGGTATCAGGCTCATTGGTCACGTTCCCCTCATGGTAGGCCGCAGCCGGCTGGGGCTGGCTGGACGTTCGAGATTATCTTTAGAGAGGTGGCGCGTGGCAGCCAAGGGGGATCGGGCGGGGCGGGGGTTGGGTTGGGGCGGGAAAGTCATGGTTGCGCCACATTCGGATTTTAAATAGGGAGTGATCCTGTCTTATCACATAGCACCCATACCAGTATTGCTGAGCCAGCCATGCATGACAAACCAAATCAGACCGGGCCGACGGCCGGACTTTTGTTTTTACGCGAGGACGAGATCCGCCTGGCGCAGGACATGATTTTTTTCGCCAATCGCGATCTGGTGGCGACGGCGGACGCGATGCTGGCGGAGATGGGGTTCGGGCGGGCGCATCATCGGACGTTGCATTTCATTGCGCGCAACCCCGGGCTGCCGGTGGGGGAATTGCTGCATATTCTGGGGATTGCGAAGCAGAGCCTCGCACGGGTGCTGGGGCCGCTGATCCGGCAGGGGTATGTGCAGCAGACGCCGGGGCGGACGGATCGGCGGCAGCGGCTGCTGTCGTTGACGCCGAGCGGGGCGGGGCTGGAGCGGCGGTTGTTCGAATTGCAGCATGAGCGGTTGACGACGGCGTTTCGTGAGGCGGGCGGGCCGGCGGTGGAGGGGTTTCGCAAGGTGTTGCGGGGCATGATGAAGGAGGAGGCGCGGCAGTGGCTCGATCGGGCCGAGGCGGCGCGCGCGCCGAAGCGGTGAGCGGGGTGCGGCGATGAACGGCACGGCGGCGCATATTCTGCTGGTCGATGACGATGCGCGGCTGCGGGGGCTGATGTCGCGCTATCTGATCGAGAACGGGTTTCGGGTGACGACGGCGGAGAGTGCGGCGGCGGCGCGGGAGACGTTGCGGATCGTCGATCCGGATATGCTGGTGCTGGATGTCATGATGCCGGAGGAATCCGGGTTGGCGCTGACGGAATCGCTGCGGGCGGAGCGGGCGCCGACCTTGCCGATTCTGCTGCTGACGGCGCGCGGCGCGCCGGAGGACCGGATTGCCGGGTTCGAGGCGGGGGCGGATGATTATCTGGGCAAGCCGTTCGATCCGCGGGAATTGCTGCTGCGGATAAGGGCGATGCTGCGGCGGACGACCACGCCGGTGGCATCGTCCGGCCCGGTGCAGCTGGGGCGGGCCAGTTTCGATCCGGATCGCGGCGAGTTGATTACCGAGCGCGGGCCGATCCGGCTGACCGGGGGCGAGGCGAGTTTGCTTGGCGTGCTGGCGTCGCGCGCGAACGAGGTTTTGTCCCGCGAGGGGTTGGCACAGATTTTGGGGATGGACGAGGCGGGGGAACGCGCGATCGATGTGCAGGTGACGCGGTTGCGGCGCAAGATCGAGGCGGACCCGCGGGAGCCGCGGTATTTGCAGACGGTGCGGGGGCGGGGTTATATTTTAAAGCCGGGGCCATGACGGGATGGGGTGAGGGTAGGTCTTCTTTTTTTGTAAAAAAAGAAGCAAAAAAACTTTTATTTGCTGGAGCTGCGGCTGCGAAAACGCCCGTGCACCGAATTAATGAAAGTTTTTTGCTTCTTTTTTACAAAAAAGAAGTGCTTCCTTCCCTGAGTTTTTCCGCATGAGACTAGTCCCGCACGGTCTCGAACCCGACCGTGCGCTGCGCAAGATTTTGCCGCGCAGCCTGTTCGGCCGCACCTTGCTGATCGTGGTGCTGCCGCTGATCCTGCTGGAGGGCGTGGCGCTTCAGATATTTTATGGCAGTCATCTCGATACGCTGTCGCGCCGGTTGGCGGGGGGTGTGGCGGGTGAGATTGCGTTCGTGCTGGATCAGGCGGATGCGTTTCCTGATGCGCGGTCACAGATTTTTGCCAATGCGGCGTATCGGTTCGAGTTCGCGTTTCATTTTCATCCGGGGCGGAAGTTGACGCCGCGGCGTTTGCCGCATGTGTTCGGGCCGGTCGATACCGATTTGGCGTCTGCGCTGTCGGTCGGGTTGGGGCGGCCGTTCGTGCTGGTCTGGCATGGGCCGCCGGGGATGGTGCGGGTGGATATTCAGGTGTCGGACGGGGTGCTGACGATCGATGTGCCGCGCAAGCGGTTGTATATCGGCGAGCTTTACATTTTTTTCGCCTGGCTGGGCGGTACCACGTTGATTTTGCTGAGTCTGGCGATTTTGTTTCTGCGCAATCAGGTGCGGGGGATTCGCCGGCTGGCGCTGGCGGCCGAGGCGTTCGGCATGGGGCGCGATACCGGGCCGATCCGGCCGGAAGGGGCGACCGAGGTGCGGCGCGCGGGGGCGGCGTTCAACCGGATGCAGGATCGGGTGCGGCGGTTTCTGGCGCAGCGGACCGCGATGCTGGCGGGGGTTTCGCATGATCTGCGCACGCCGCTGACGCGGTTGCGGCTGGCGATTGCGATGCTGCCGGGCGAGACCTCGGATATCGATGGCATGACCAGCGACATCGATGAGATGGAGCGGTTGATCGGGCTTTATCTGGCGTTCGCGCGGGGCGAGGGGACGGAACAGGCGCAGGTGACCGATCTTGCCGTGCTGATTGAGGAGATCACGGCGCGGGCGGCGCGCGGCGGGGCGGTGATTGCGCTGAATATCGCGCCGCTGCCGAGCATCACGCTGCGGCCGGAGGCGATGCGCCGGGCGCTGGCCAATCTGCTCGACAATGCGGCGCGGCACGCCAGGCGGATCGAGTTTGCGGCGCTGCCGGAGGGCGAGCGCAGTGTGCGCGTGCTGATCGATGACGATGGGCCGGGCATTCCGGCCGAGCGGCGTGAGGAGGTGTTTCGCCCGTTCGAGAGCGGCAGCGCGGCGGGGACCGGGCTGGGGCTGGCGATTGCGCGCGATATCATTGCGGCGCACGGCGGGGATATCAGGCTCGATGACAGCCCGCTCGGCGGGTTGCGGGTTGTGGTGGTGTTGCCGGTATGATTTTGCGCCCGATGGTCGAGAGCGATGCGGCGGCGGTGATCGAGGCGAATCGGGCGAACCGCGCCTATCACGCGCCCTGGGTGCAGCCGCCGGTCGATCGGGCGTCGTTCGATCGGTGGTTTGCCAGCGTGGCGGCGGGGCGCACCGTTTCGATGCTCGGGTCGATGCCGGATGGCGGGGTGATCGGGGTGTTGAACTTCAGTGAGATCGTGCGGGGGAATTTTCTGTCGTGCTATCTGGGGTATTACGGCATGGCGGCGTTTGCCGGGCGGGGGTTGATGAGCCTGTGCCTGCGGGCCGGGTTGATCCATATGCGCGAGGCGGTGGGGTTGCACCGGGTGGAGGCGAATATCCAGCCGGGCAATCTGCGCTCGCGGGCGCTGGTGGAGCGGTTGGGGTTTCGCCGCGAAGGGTATTCGCCTGCGTATTTGTATATCGATGGTGCGTGGCGCGATCATGAGCGGTGGGCGATTTTGCTCGAGGCGGTGTCCGCCGTGGTGCCTGCGCGATGAACTGGTATGAGCGGGTGGTGCTGCCGCGGGTGCTGAATTTCGCGATGCGCCAGGAGGTTTTGCTGCCGTTTCGCCGCCGGGTGATCGCTGATGCGCGGGGGGCGGTGCTGGAACTCGGGATCGGGTCGGGGTTGAATCTGGCGCTGTATGGGCCGGCGGTGAGCGCGGTGACCGGGTGCGATCCCTCGGCGGCGCTGCTGCGCATGGCGCGGGAGCGGGCGGCCTCGGCGATCGTGCCGGTTGAATTGATCGAGGCATCGGCCGAGGCTTTGCCGGTTGCTGATGCCAGCATCGATACCGTGGTGACAACCTGGACGCTGTGCACGATTCCCGATGCGGCGCGCGCGCTGCGCGAGGCGCGCCGGGTGCTGAAACCGGACGGGGTGCTGCTGTTCGTCGAGCACGGCCGCGCGCCCGAACCCGGCGTGGCGCGCTGGCAGGACCGGCTGGATCGGCCGTGGGGGCTGGTGGCCGGGGGCTGCCATATCAATCGGCGGATCGATGCGCTGATCGGCGATGCCGGATTCCGGATCGAGCATCTGGCGCATGACCGGATGCCCGGACCACGGACCCATAATTATCTGTATCAGGGCCGCGCGCGGGTCGGATAGGGCCATCTGCGGCCGCGGCGGGTGGCGGTGATGCCGTTTGGGCATCGAATTGATACCTCGACTTTGTCGGTTACTGGATACATGTAAAGCCTGTCAGTCGATAGAACTGACACGGATCAATACTTGTTATTCGACGATATATGACAGACAAACTCAGGAGGATACCATGACAAATACTTTGAAATCATTGATGGCCGCAGGCTTGCTCGCGGCTGTCATCGGTGTGCCCGGGCTTGGCCATGCCGCTGGCGGCGGTGCCGAGGGCGGGGCGGCGTTTCCTGACACGGTGGGGACGCATATCTATTCACCGGGGCCGATGGCGCCGGCGCAGCCGTTTCGCCTGGAGATGCAGATGTCCGCGCCGGCGATGACGGTGATCCATACCGACATGATGATGCATCCGAGTATGGCGGGCACGACGAAGATTGCGTGCATCATGCAGCCGGTGCCGCACCATCGGGGCATGGTCGTTCTGACGTGTACGCCGGGCGCCTGAGGCGGAGCGGCGTTCGAAACCAACCAAATTCAAATCATGGTCTGGCCCGGTTTTGTGGCCGTGGCTGACCTCATCAAGGACCTCATCATGAAACTATCACGTTTCGCTCTTGCTCTCGGAATTGTCATGGCCGGATCGTTTTTGGCGCGTGCCGATGCTGCGGCACCGCCCGCATTGTCGCCGGCGCAGATGACGGCGATGCATGCAAAGCTCAGCCAGGCCCAGAAATTGATCAACGAGATCGATCAATCATACGGCACGCAATTCGCCATCGGCCCAAAAATGGAAATGATGGCCATGAGCCATATGGCGAAGGCCAATATGGAAATGGCGAAGGCCATGATGGAGATGCAGGAGATGTGGACCGGCACGCCGTCACCTTCGGCCTATCCGTCATCGCTGGGTGGTCAGTAGGGAGCCTGACCATTTGCGGCTGGCGCTGCTGCGTCAGCCGCATCTGGCGGGAAACACCAGGGCATGATCGATTTCGAGCGATCGTGCCGGGGAATTATTCGGCGGCGGCGGCGTAGTCGGTCATGGGGGCGCAGGAGCAGACCAGGTTGCGGTCGCCATAGACGTTATCGACGCGTTTGACCGGTGGCCAGTATTTGGTGGTGGTGAGGTAGGGCAGCGGGAAGGCGGCTTGTTCGCGGGTATAGCTGTGGCTCCAGGTGGTTGCGGTGAGTTCGGCGGCGGTGTGGGGCGCGTTTTTCAGCGGGTTGTCGTCGCGCGGCGTGGTGCCGGCGGCGATCGCGGCGATTTCGGTGCTGATCGAAATCATCGCGTCGCAGAACCGGTCGATCTCGGCTTTGGATTCGCTTTCGGTCGGTTCGATCATCAGGGTGCCGGGGACGGGCCAGGACATGGTGGGGGCGTGGAACCCGTAATCCTGCAGGCGTTTGGCGATGTCTTCGACCTGGATGCCGGTGGTCGCCTGAAAACCCCGACAGTCGATGATGCATTCATGGGCGACGGTGCCGCCGGCGCCGGTATAGAGGATGGGGTAGTGGGGTGCGAGGCGGTGGGCGATGTAGTTGGCGTTGAGGATGGCGATGGCGGTGGCTTCGCGCAGGCCTTCAGGCCCCATCATGCGGATATAGGCGTAGGGGATCGGCAGGATCGAGGCGCTGCCGAACGGGGCGGCGGCGATCGGGCCGTAGCCGGTGGCGGGGCCGGCATCCGCACGCATCGGGTGATTGGGCAGATGGGGTGCGAGATGGGCGGCGACGCCGATCGGGCCGACGCCGGGGCCACCGCCGCCGTGCGGGATGCAGAAGGTTTTGTGCAGGTTGAGGTGGCAGACATCCGCGCCGATCGCGGCGGGGCTGGTCAGGCCGACCTGCGCGTTCATGTTCGCCCCGTCCATATAGACCTGGCCGCCGGCGGCGTGGACGCGGTCGCAGATGGTGCGGATGGTGGATTCGAACACGCCATGGGTCGAGGGGTAGGTGATCATGAGCGCGGCGAGGTGTTCGGCGTGCTGGCTGATTTTGGCATCGAGATCGGCGAGGTCGATGTTGCCGGCCTTGTCGCAGCCGATTACCACCACACGGTAGCCGGCCATGGTGGCGGAGGCGGGGTTGGTGCCGTGGGCGGATGAAGGGATCAGGCAGATGTCGCGCGCACCCTCACCGCGGGCGGCGTGGTAGGCGCGGATGCTGAGCAGGCCGGCGAATTCGCCTTGCGCGCCGGAATTGGGTTGCAGCGAGACGGCGGCGAAGCCGGTGATGCGGGCGAGATCGGTGCTGAGTGTTTCGATCAGGGCGCGGTAGCCTTCGGTCTGATCGGCGGGGGCGAAGGGGTGGATGTCGGCGAAGGCGCGCCAGGTGATCGGGATCATTTCGGCGGTCGCGTTGAGTTTCATGGTGCAGGAGCCGAGCGGGATCATGCTGCGGTTCAGCGCGATGTCCTTGTCCTCGAGGCGTTTGAGGTAGCGCAGCATGGCATGTTCCGAGCGATGGGCGTGGAACACCGGTGCGGTCATGAAGGCGCTGCGGCGGGTGAGCGGGGCGAGCGGTGAGGCGAGGGCTTCGGCGCCCTGGGTGAACAGGGTGGTGAGGGATTTGAGTTCGGCGTGGGTGATTGCTTCGTCGAGCGTAATGCCGATGGTGGTGGCATTGATCCGGCGCAGGTTGAAGCCGGCGGCGAGGGCGCGGGCCATCAGGGCGTCGGTCTGTGCGCCGGTTTCGAGCGCGATCGTATCGAAGAACGTATCGTGGCGCAGGGTGAAGCCGGCGGCGGTCGCGGCACCGGCCACGATACGGGCTGCGAGGTGGATGCGGGTGGCGATGCGCGCGAGGCCGTCCGGCCCGTGCCAGACGCCGTAGAAGCCGGCGATGACGGCGAGCAGCACCTGGGCGGTGCAGATGTTCGAGGTCGCTTTTTCGCGGCGGATGTGTTGTTCGCGGGTTTGCAGCGCGAGGCGCAGTGCGGGGGCGCCGGCGGCATCGATCGAGACGCCGACCAGGCGGCCGGCCATGTGGCGTTTCAGACTGTCGCGGGTGGCGAAATAGGCGGCATGCGGGCCGCCGAAGCCCATCGGCACGCCGAAGCGCTGGGTCGAGCCGACCACGATATCGGCCCCCATTTCACCGGGCGGTTTGAGCAGGGCGAGGGAGAGCGGGTCGGCCGCGACGATGGCGAGCGCGCCGGCGGAGTGGGCGGCGGTGATTTCGGTTGTGAGATCGCGCACGCCGCCGGTGGTGCCGGGGTATTGCAGCACCAGAGCGAAGGGGGCGGCGCGTTCGATGGCCGCGGGATCGCCGGGTTCGATGTCGGTCAGGGTCCAGCCGAGCGGGGCGGCGCGGGTGGCGATGACGGCGCGGGTTTGCGGGTGCAGGTCGGTCGCGACGGCGATGGTGGTGGATTTGCCTTTATGGACGGCGTGGGCGAGGGCGACGCCTTCGGCGGCGGCGGTGGCTTCATCGAGCAGGGAGGCGTTGGCGATCGCCATGCCGGCGAGTTCGGCCATCATGGTCTGGAAATTCAGCAGCGCTTCAAGCCGGCCCTGGGCGATTTCGGCCTGGTAGGGGGTGTAGGCGGTATACCAGCCGGGGTTTTCCAGCACGTTGCGCAGCACGACCAGCGGCGTGACGGTGCCGTGATAGCCGAGGCCGATCAGGCTGCGCTTGACCTGGTTTTTTGCGGCGAAGATGCGCAGATCGTCGAGGATTTCACCTTCGGTCAACGGCGGCGCGAGGTCGAGCGGGTTTTGGGTAAGGATGGCGCCGGGCACGGTGCGGGTGATCAGCGCCTCGATCGAGGCATCGCCGAGGGCGCGCAGCATGGCGTCGCGCTCGGCGGTGCCGGGGCCGATGTGGCGATCGGCGAAGCGATCGGCGGCGAGGATGGTATCGAAGGCGGCGAAATCATGGGGCATGGCGTGGGCTCCGATCAGAGCGATTGGACGAAAGCCTGATAGGCGTCGGCGGTGAGCAGCGCATCGAACGCGGCACGGTCGGCGAGGCGGAGTTTGAAGAACCAGGCGTCGGCTTCGGCATCCTTGTTGACCAGAGCGGGTTCGTCGGCGAGGGCGGCGTTGTGTTCGGTGATGGTGCCGGCGAGCGGCGCGTAGACATCCGACGCGGCTTTGACGCTTTCGACCACGGCGCAGGCCTCGGCCTCGGCGACGGTGCGGCCGGGTTCGGGCAGTTCGACGAAGACGACGTCGCCGAGGGCGGATTGGGCGTGATCGGTGATGCCGACGGTGGCGATATCGCCATCGAGGCTGACCCATTCATGGTCTTTGGTGAAGCGGATCTCGGTCATGATCGGGCCTTTCAGCGGGCGTAGCGGTGGGGGACGAAGGGGAGCGGGGTGACGTGGAGCGGAATGGCGCGGCCGCGCAGCGTGGCGGTGAGGGCGGTGCCGTCCGCCGCCAGATCGGCGCGGACGTAGCCCAGCGCGATCGGGGCATCGAGGCTGGGGGCGAAGGTGCCGGAGGTGATCTGGCCGGCGATGGCGCCGGAGGCATCGTGCAGGGTGGCACCGGCGCGGACCGGGGCGCGGCCTTCGGCGCGCAGGCCGACCAGGCGTTCGGCGGGGCCGTTGTCGTGCGCGGCGCGGACGGTGGCGCCGCCGAGGAAATCCCAGGTCATTTTGCGGCGTTTGCCGATGGCAAAGCCGAGGTTGGCCGCGACCGGGGTGCGGGATTCATCGATATCGTTGCCGTAGAGCGGCAGGCCGGCTTCGAGGCGGAGCGAGTCGCGGGCCCCGAGGCCGGCGGGTTTGACGCGTGGGTCGGCCAGCAGGGCGGTGGCGAAATCCGCGGCGTGGGCGGCGGGCATGCCGATCTCGAAGCCATCCTCGCCGGTGTAGCCGGAGCGGGTGATGGTGAGGCTTATGCCGCGCGCGGTGGTTTCGATCGCGTCCATGAAGCGCATGGCGGCGGTTGCCGGGATCAGTGAGGCCAGGACGGCGGCGGCGTGCGGGCCTTGCAGGGCGAGGAGTGCGCGGTCGAACGCTGGGGTGAGGGTGACGCCGGTGGGGAGATGGGCGGTGATATGCGCGACATCGGCTTGTTTGCGGCCGGCGTTGAGGACGAGGAGGAGATGATTGCCGAAATTGGCGACCATCAGATCGTCGACGATGCCGCCGGCCTGGTTCATCAGCAGGGTGTAGCGCTGGCGGCCGGGTTTGAGGGCTGCGATGTCGCCGGTGACGACGCGTTCGAGGGCGGCGGCTGCTTCGGGACCGGCGAGTGTGGCCTGGCCCATGTGCGAGACATCGAACAGGGCGGCGCCGGTGCGGCAGTGCAGATGCTCGGTGATGATGCCTTCGTATTGCACGGGCATCAGATAGCCGGCGAAATCGACCATGCGGGCGCCGTGGGATCGGTGCCAGGCATCGAGCGGCACGGTTTGGGGTTCGTGGTCAGCCAAGGGTCGCGTGTCTCCCGCGTGTGCAGCGGACGGGTGCAGAACCGTCCAGACTGACCCCCCTCTGTCGCGGAACCTGAGAGATTCGGATCGGGGTTGACCCGGTCCTTACGCCGTCGGTGCGGCGCAGGGCGCCGGCTTTCCAGAGATTCGTTTTTCCGCGCGGTCCCTGGTGCCTGAGCGTTTCCGGGGGCCGGTTGCGCCTTCGGCGGTGATGCTGGGGTGGGTGTTGGTTACCCTGGCATCACACTCTCCCGCGTGGGAGTTCGAATGACATGGTGATGACGGAGATGGCGGGTAAAAGCAAGCGGGATGTCGGGGAGACACAAGGACGTCTGTTTATGAAAAAGCAGAAAACTAGGGTCTGAGCGGTTTTTTTTCACAAAGACGGCTTTCCGGTCCTGTTTTTTCGTCACTCAACCCCGCGCAACCCCCGCGCCCCCCATCGCCGCCCACGCCGCCGCCAGCGATCCATCGAGGTCGATCGCGCGGCACGCTGGCTCGATCACCCGCGCCGCGAATCCGAAGTGCCGCGCGTCCTGCGCCGACCAGGACACGCAGTAATCGGTCGCGAGCCCGCACAGATCGACGGCGGTGATGCCGCGCGCGGCCAGATAGCCATCGAGCCCGGTGCGGCTGGTCCGGTCGGCTTCGAGAAACGCCGAATACGAATCGATGCCCCGGTTCGACCCTTTGCGCAGGATCAGTGCTGCGTGCGGGATCGCGAGATCGGGGTGCAGTGCTGCCCCCGCGCTGGCCATTACGCAATGATCCGGCCACAGCATTTGGGTTCCGTAGTCGAGCGTGATGGTCTCGAACGGTGCCCGCCCGGGATGCGTGCTGGCGAACGAGACGTGCTGCGGCGGATGCCAGTCCTGCGTGATCACCACGGTTTGATAGTGCTGGGCCAGCGCGTTGATCACCGGCACCACCGCATCGCCATCCGGCACGGCGAGCGCGCCGCCGGCGCAGAAATCGCGCTGCACATCGATCACGACAAGGGCGGTGTTACGGTTCATCGCTATAAAATAGGATGCCCGCGCACGCCGAGGTAGAGCGAATAGACCGATGTCGTCGCGGTGATGAACAGCCGGTTGCGCTTCGGGCCGCCGAAGCAGAGGTTGCTCACCATTTCGGGGATGTCGATCTTGCCGAGCGGCGTGGCATCCGGCGCGAAGGCGGCGACCGCATTGCCCGAACCGCAACTGGTCCAGATGTTGCCGTGCTCATCGAGCCGGAACCCATCCGCGAAGCCGGGTTCGATCACGGTGAACACCCGGCCCGCGCCGAGGCGCACCCCATCGATCACCTCGTGCACCCTGATGTGATGCGGCCCGCCCTCGCGATGGGTGAAGCCGGTATCGGCCACGTATAAGAACCGCTCGTCCGGGCTGAAGGCAATGCCGTTCGGCCGTTCGTAATCATCGGCGACCACCGCGAGCGTGCCGCTCGCCGGGTCGAACCGGTAGACGCGGCAGGCCCCGATTTCGCTCTCCGCGCGGTGCCCCTCGTAATCGGAGATGATGCCGTAATCGGGGTCGGTGAACCAGATCGAGCCGTCCGATTTCACCACCACATCATTGGGTGAGTTCAGCTTCTTGTTCTCGAACCGGTCGACCAGCACGGTCACGCTGCCGTCGTATTCGGTGCGGCTGATGCAGCGCCCGCCGTGCTCACAACTGATCAGCCGTCCCTGACGGTCGCGGGTGTGGCCGTTGGTGAAGCGGGCAGGGGCGCGATAGACATCCATCTCCCCGGTCGGCCACCAGCGCATGATCCGGTCGTTCGGAATGTCGGACCAGAGCAGGCAATTCGCATCGCCGAACCAGACCGGGCCTTCCGCCCAGCGAAACCCGGTCGCGATCCGTTCGACCGCCGCGTTCATCAGCAGCATCGGCCGCATCCGCGGATCATAGATATGGTAACCTTCGGTCATTGTCGGTGTCCCCCCCTTGCTTGCTTTCTGCGCACGTTGGTCTGCTTGCTGCGCGCGTTGGTCTGCTTGCGGTGCGTGTTGGTTATTGGTAATCGTCATCTATCAACCGCACCAGTTTCGGTCCAGTCGGCCTTGCTGGCAAGCAACAAGATGATGATGAGGAACGACGATGTCGAACACAGGACGCGTTGCCGGCAAGACCGCTTTCGTCACGGCCGCGGGGCAGGGAATCGGCCGCGCGATTGCGGAAACCTTGATGCGCGAGGGGGCCATGGTGATCGCGACCGACCGCGATGCCAGCCTGCTCGCCGGGATCGAGGGGGCGATGGCGCTCGACGTGACCGATGCCGCCGCGATCGCGGCAATGGCGCAATCGGTCGGCGCGGTCGATATTCTGGTCAATGCCGCCGGCTATGTCGCGCACGGGTCGGTGCTTGATTGTGCCGATAAGGATTGGCAATTCTCGTTCGATCTGAACGTGACCGCGATGTTTCACACGATTCGGGCGTTTCTGCCGGGCATGCTGGGCCGCGGTGGCGGCTCGATCATCAACATCGCCTCCACGGTCGGGTCGATCAAGGGCACGGTCAACCGCTTCGCCTATGGCGCCTCGAAGGCGGCCGTGGTCGGGCTGACCAAATCGGTCGCGGCCGACTACGTCACCAAAGGCGTGCGCTGCAACGCGATCTGCCCCGGCACGGTGGAAAGCCCGTCGCTGCGCGGCCGCATTGCTGCCCTGGCCGCTTCCCGCAACACCGATACCGCGACGATCGAGGCGGAGTTCGTCGGCCGCCAGCCGATGGGCCGGCTCGGCACGCCCGATGAAATGGCGATGCTCGCCTTGTATCTCGCCTCCGATGAATCCCGCTTCACCACCGGCGTCGCTCATGTGATCGACGGCGGCTGGTCGAACTGAAAGTAACACCGATGAGCAATACCCCGACCAAGCTGCGTTCGGCCCAATGGTTCGATAATCCCGGCAATCCCGGCATGACCGCGCTGTATCTGGAGCGCTACCTGAATTACGGGCTGACCCGTGAGGAATTGCAGTCCGGCAAGCCGATCATCGGCATCGCCCAGACCGGCAGCGATCTGTCGCCGTGCAACCGCCATCACATCGAACTCGCCAAGCGCGTGGCCGATGGCATTCGCGCCGCCGGCGGCGTGCCGATCGAGTTTCCGGTTCACCCGATCCAGGAAACCGGCAAGCGCCCGACCGCCGCACTCGACCGCAACCTGACCTATCTCGGCCTGGTCGAAGTGCTGTTCGGCTACCCGCTCGACGGCGTGGTGCTCACCACCGGCTGCGATAAAACGACCCCGGCGATGATCATGGGTGCCGCCACCGTCGATATCCCCGCCATCGTGCTGTCCGGCGGGCCGATGCTCGATGGCTGGTTCGAGGGCGAACTGGTCGGTTCCGGCACCGTGGTGTGGGAGGCGCGCCGCCGCCTGGCCGCCGGTGAAATCGCCTACAACAAATTCATCGACATGGTGGCCGGCTCCGCGCCCAGCGTCGGCCATTGCAACACCATGGGCACCGCCAGCTCGATGAACGCGATGGCCGAAGCGCTGGGAATGTCGCTGCCCGGCTGCGCCGCGATCCCCGGCCCGTACCGCGAGCGCGCGCAGATCGCCTACGAAACCGGCAAGCGCATCGTCGACATGGTGCATGAGGATTTGCGCCCGTCGCGCATCCTGACGCGCGAGGCGTTTGAAAACGCCATCGTCTGCGCCTCGGCGATCGGCGCTTCGACCAATTGCCCGCCGCATGTGATCGCGATCGCGCGACACATCGGCGTCGAACTCGACATCGCGGATTGGGACAAAATCGGCTACGAAATCCCGCTGCTGGTCAACATGATGCCGGCCGGCAAATATCTCGGCGAGCGGTTCCACCGCGCCGGCGGCCTGCCCGCCGTGATCGGCGAGCTGATGCGCCACGGCAAGATCCGCGAAGGGGCGCTCACCGTGTCCGGCCGCACCATGGGTGAGGAAAATCGTGGCAAGCGCAGCATCGATGCCGAAATGATCACCGATTACGCAACCCCGCTGCACGAGCACGCCGGGTTCGCCGTGCTCACCGGCAATCTGTTCCACAGCGCGATCATGAAAACCTCGGTGATCTCGCCCGAGTTCCGCGACCGCTTCATGCGCAAGCCCGGCGATCACGACGCGTTCGAGGGCCGCGCCATCGTGTTCGAAGGGCCGGAGGATTATCACGACCGGATCAACGACGCCTCGCTCGGCATCGATGCGGATTGCATCCTGGTGATCCGCAACTGCGGCCCGATCGGCTATCCCGGCTCGGCCGAGGTGGTGAACATGCTGCCGCCGGATGCGCTGGTGAAACAAGGCGTCAACCAGCTGCCCTGCATCGGCGACGGGCGGCAGAGCGGTACCTCGGGCAGCCCCTCGATCCTGAACGCATCACCCGAATCGGCGGTCGGCGGCGGCCTGCTGCTGCTGAAAACCGGCGATCGCATCCGGGTCGATCTCAAGACCCGCACCGCCAATATCCTGATCGACGAAGCCGAACTGACCCGGCGCCGCGAGGCGATGGAGTTGCCGGAACTGCTCAACCAGACCCCCTGGCAGGAAATCCACCGCCGCTTCACCGGCCAGTTGGAAACCGGTGCGGTGATGGAACACGCGGTCGGCTATCAGCGGATCGCGGAGCGGTTCGGCGTGCCGCGCGATAATCATTGAGGCTTGGGTTTTTAGGCGGCGGGCTGTAACGGCAAAAAAGGAAGGGAAGGGAAGGTCTTCTTTTTTGTGAACAAAAAAGAAGCAAAAAAAACTTTGTTAATCTGGGCCCGTGCCGGTTTCAGCGCCCGTGCCCCAGGGTCGGAAAGTTTTTTGCTTCTTTTTTTCAAAAAAGAAGCCCTTCCTTTACCTAGTGTACCCTCACATTGCGCCGGTTGCCTCGCATCCCCACTATATCCGTCATGACGGACGCCGAACCCGCCTCGCGCCACTCTGCCCGGATCATCGGATCGGAGCCTGCCGCGCTTGACGGGTGACGGCGCGCATTCCGTCGCTCTGCGCGACTGCCCGTTATGTGGCTTGATCTCGACGGTGCCGCACAATGTGCGCGGCGTCGCGGCCAGTTGCCCGCAGTGCACCAGCAGTCTTGGGCGGATCTGGCACCCCGACATGCGCATCCCGCGCGGCTGGGCGCTTGCCGCCGGCTTGTTCTATCTGCTCGCGCTGGCCGGCCCGTTCGTGCAGATTTCGATCTTTGGCCGGTTGCAGCGCGCGGATATCGCGACCGGTCCGCTACAACTGACAGTGCAGGGGTTCGATCTGGTCGGGTTCCTGGTGCTGGCGGTTACCATTATATTCCCGGGAATCAAGCTCGGCATCGTGCTGCTCACCCTGTTCGGCATCCGTCTGGAGCACCAACCGACCCGCTTTCTCAAGGCGATCTTCCGCTGGTACCCGCTGATCGGGCCGTGGGCGATGGTCGATGTCTATCTGCTCGGCTTCCTGGTCGCCTACACGCGCCTGACCGCGATGGCGACCGTGCATCTCGACCTGTCGCTGTTCGCCCTGGTCGGCCTGATGATCTCGATGGCCGCACTCGATGGCTCGCTCGATACCGGCGCGATCTGGGATGCGCTCGATACCGGCCCCGCGCCACGCCCGATCGATGCCGATCACCGCGGCGGCCATCTGATCGGCTGCCATTGCTGTTTCCTGATCAACCGCGCCGAACCTGGCATGGCGTGCACGCGGTGCGACACGGTGCTGCGCGACCGCAAACCCGACAGCATCGTCCGCAGTTGGGCCTTCGTGATCGCGGCGATGGCGCTTTATATTCCGGCCAATCTCTATCCGGTGATGCTGATCACCCAGCTCGCCCGCACCACGCCCTTCACCATCATGGGCGGCATCGTGGAATTGTTCGCGGCCGGCCTCTGGCCGCTCGGCCTGCTCGTGCTGCTCGCGAGCATCGCAATCCCGCTGGTCAAGCTGCTGTCGATGGCCTGCATGCTGATCGAGGCGCAGCGCCCGAGCGGGCGGCATCTGCTCGGCCTGACACGCACCTATCGTTTTGTCGCGTTCATCGGCCGCTGGTCGATGATCGATGTCTTCATGGTCTCTATCCTGGTCGCACTGGTGCGGTTCGGCCAGTTCGCCAATGTGCAGGCCTCGACCGGTGCGGCCTGCTTTGCCGGCGTCGTGGTGATCACGATGTTCGCGGTCGAGAGCTTCGATCCGCGCCTGATGTGGGACGGTGCACGCGAGGCCGCACCCGAAACCCCGCCTGACCCCACGCTGATCGCGGAGCCCGCATGAGCGAAACGCCCGCCCCGAAGCCGGCCCGGCTGAAACGCAAACGCTTCTCCTTCGTCTGGCTGGTGCCGCTGATCGCGATCGGGATTGCGGCCTACCTCGGCTACCGCACACTGGCCCAGCAAGGCCCGCTGCTGACCTTGCAATTCGATACCGCGCAAGGCCTGGTCGCCGGGCAGACCCAGGTGAAATACAAGGCGATGACGCTGGGCACGCTCGAGACCATCGATCTCAGCCGCAACAACCGCCACGTCATCGCGCATGTGCGGATGAACAATGTCGGCGCGCGGTTCCTCACCAGCCATGCGCGGTTCTGGGTGGTGCGGCCGCATTTCTCGTTCAAGGACCCCTCCGGCCTCGATACGCTGGTATCCGGCGCGTTCATCGGCGTCGATCCCGGCGCACCGGGTGGCAAGCCGCAATCCTATTTCATCGGCCTCGAACAACCCCCCGGCGTGCGCTCGGATGTCGCCGGCCGCACCTTCGTGCTGCGCGCCAAGGACATCGGATCACTCAATACCGGCTCGCCAGTGTTCTATCGCGACGTTCAGGTGGGCGAGGTGCTCGGCTATGATCTGGGCAACGGCCTCGGCCCGGCGAAAATCAGGATTTTCGTGCGCGCCCCGTTCGATAATCTGGTCAAGCCGGAGAGCCTGTTCTGGAACTCATCCGGTATCACCGCCGGCATCATCGGCGGCGCGTTTCATATCGAGGTGCAGTCCATCCAGGCGCTGGTGACCGGCGGCGTCACCTTTGCGCTGCCGCCACGCGCGGACAAGGACAAACCCAGCCCCTCCGAAGCGGTGTTCCCGCTCTACCCGACCCACGAAGCGGCGGAGACCGCGGGCTACCAGACGCAACTGCCGGTCGTTTCATACTTCACCTCCTCGGTCAGCGGCCTGACCGAGGGGGCGCCGGTGATGTTTCTCGGCATTCAGGTCGGTGTGGTCTCCAAGTTGAAACTCGTGGTCGATCTGCACTCCGCACTCATCCGCGCCAAGGTCGAAATGCGCCTGCAACCCGGCCGGATTTTCCCGAATCCGCAGGCGCTGCAATCGATCAACGAAACCACCGAATTCCAGAAACTGGTCGATCGGGGTATGCGCGTCGAAATCGAGACCGGCAATATCGTTACCGGCCAGAAGATCATTGCCTTCACCATGGTGCCGCACGCCAAACCCGCCTCGGTCACGCATGAGCACCATGTGATGGTGCTGCCCAGCCAGCCCGGCGGGCTCGACGCCATCATGCAATCGCTCGCCAGCGTTTCAGCCAAGCTCGACAAACTGCCGATCCAGCAGATCGGCGATAACATGAACAAACTGATCGTCACCGCCAACCGTACGCTGGAGCACGCGCCGATCGACCATACCCTGAACTCGGTATCCCAGACCGCGCAATCGACCAATCAACTGCTGAAATCGCTGAACCGCAGCTATGGCCCCGATTCCGATTTCGAGATCAACCTCGAACGCCTGATCAGCCAGAGCAACCAGACCCTGCAATCGGTCCAGCAATTGACCAATTACCTGTCGCAGCACCCGCAAGCTGTCCTGTTCGGAAGGAGCAAGCATTGATGGCAACCCGCCGCACCACCCTGATCGCCGGCGCCGCCGCCCTCTGCGCCCCGCTGGCCGGGTGCGGCACCGCCGTCGTCACACAATATTACCGCATCGCGCCAACCCCAGGCGCCGTCGATCGCACGGTGCACGCCGATATCGCGCTGCGGCCGATCATCATCCCGTCCTATCTGAACCAGAGCGGCCTGCCCAAACCCAGCAGCCGCACCAGCTTCGCCACCTTCGATGACAATCAATGGGCCGGCTCCCTCACCGACCTGCTGCGCACCAGCATGGTCCAGAACCTCGCCCAGCGCCTGCCCAACGCCACCGTGATCGGCGGCGGCGGCGCCATCGACCTGCCCGATAGCCTGATCATCGAAATCAATATCCTGACCTTCGACCCCGATGCTACCGGCCAAATCACCCTCGACGCCGATGTCTCGATCAAACCCCAAACCAGCCAACACCGCCAAACCCGCCTCATCCACCTGCGCTCGCCCTCCAACGGCACCACGCCCACCCAGATCGCCGCCGCCATGTCCGCAGTATGGGGCGACTTCGCCACCCAGATCGCCACCCTCCTGGCCCCGGGCCACGCGTGACAACCCGATGCCTGCCGTTTTGGGGGCGCTTTGGGCAAGCAAGGCCAGGGGCTCTGCCCCTGGACCCCGTTAAAGGCGGAGCCTTTAAAATCCATTAGTTTTAAGTAAGGGGAGGGCGCTGCCTCGGACTTTTCGCCGATCTCGCCTGTGTCGCCCTCCCCTTACCTAAAACTAGCGGGTTCTAAGGGCTCCGCCCTTAGTGGGGGTCGAGGGGGCAAAGCCCCCCGCCTTGCTCACCCAAAGCGCCCCCCAAGACGGCAAGCATCAGGTTATCACGCGGAGGCCAAGGACCGGGCGTGTTGGAGGTCGGCGACGAAGGCGGTGTAGGCGGTTTGTTGGGTGGCGGGATCGGGCAGGCGCAGCAGGTAGGCGGGGTGGGTTGTGACGAAGCCGGCCTGGCCGTCGAAACTGATGGGGCCGCGGTTGCGCAGCAGCGGCAGGGGCTGGCCGGTGAGGGCGAGCAGAGCCGTCGCGCCGAGGGCCACGACCAGTTTGGGCTGCACGAAGCCGAGTTCCTGCATCAGCCACCAGCGGTAGTGTTTCACTTCGCTGGTGGTGGGGGATGCGTGCAGCCGGCGTTTGCCGCGTTGCTGGTATTTGAAATGTTTGACGGCGTTGGTGAGGTAGGTGGTGGTGCGATCGATTCCGGCCTCGGCGAGGGCGCGATCGAGCATTTGGCCGGCCGGGCCGACGAAGGGGCGGCCGGCGTTGTCTTCGGCGTCGCCCGGTTGTTCGCCGACCAGCATGATGGCCGCCCCGATCGGGCCTTCGCCGAGCACCGCGCGGGTTGCGCCTGGTACGAGGCTGGGGGCGGCGGCGATGATGCGGTTGAGATCGGCGAGGGTTTTCGGGTTTTGCTTGGCCATTGCGGCCACCGCCAGCGCGGGGTCGCGGTGGATCGGGGGGGCGGCTTCGCGTGCGACCATATCGCGCAGCCGCTCCGGTGCGCCGCGCACGAGGGCCGGGATCAGGCGCGCTTCGGGCAGGTTGTGCCAGTATTTGCCGGCCATTTCGCTGCGCATCGCGACCGTGTTGAGCCGTGCGGGATTGAAGATGCTTTCGTAATAGCTGCACCAGCCGGCTTCGAACGCGTCATCGGCCGGCAGGTGGTCTTTGGTGCCTGGGCCGCCGATGGCGAGGCGTTCGGTATCCCAGAACAGCGAGCCGACCGGGGTCAGGATGGCCCAGATCATGCTGCGGAATCGTTCGACGAAGAACCCCGCCGTCGCTTCGACGATGTAATGATCCGGCTCGAACCAGGCGATGTAGCGTGCCGTGCCATCGGGTCCGATGGTTTCGCGAAACCGCACGAAGGCGTGCATTTTGTGCAGATCGCGGCGGATGGCTTTGCGCATCGTCTCGAGGCGGCGGACCAGCGGGTCGGCGGGGTTGGCGAGCAGAGCGGGCTCGCCATGGCGCATCCGCCAGATCAGCCGATACAGCAGCGCGTAGCGTTCGGGGTCACGATGGCAGACCACCGGCGTGATCATCGCAGCGAGCGCCCGCGGCAGCATGACCGGTGGCGCATCGCCCGCGAGGCTGCCGCCGAACAGATCGCCCGCATCCGGCGTGCCCCAGACCACCGCATCCGGCGCGATATCGGCGGCGAGCAGGCGCCGGACTGCGAGGCGAAATCCGTCCTGGTCGGCGCCGGCGGCGAGGGTGACGGCTGTGTTCAATCGAACAGGCTCGGTTGCACCGGCGGTGCGATCAGGCTCTGGCGCAGATCGGCGCGGTCGATCAGCCGGGTGGGGCGATGATCGAGCGTGATCAGGAACGGTCGCAGTCGTTTGAGCCCGCTGGTCAGGCGGGCGATGTCATCGAGCCGCAGGCGCATGTGCCGGCGTGCCGCGAGGATTTTATCGACCGCCCTTGTGCCCAGCCCCGGCACCCGCAACAGCATTTCGCGCGGCGCGGTGTTCACATCGACCGGGAACAGCGCGCGGTGCTTCAGCGCCCAGGCGAGTTTCGGGTCGATATCGAGGTCGAGCATACCGGCATCGCCGCCTTCGGTGATTTCGGGCACGGTGAAGCCGTAGTAGCGCAGCAGCCAGTCCGCCTGATACAGCCGGTGTTCGCGTTGCAACGGTGGCGATTTCGCGGGCAGGAACCGGCTTGCCTCCGGGATCGGGCTGAAGGCGGAATAATAGACCCGCTTGAGCGCGTAGTTTTTGTACAGCGATGCGCTGGTGGTGAGCACGACATCGTCGGTCGCGGTATCGGCGCCGACGATCAATTGCGTGCTCTGCCCGGCCGGCGCGAAACGCCGGCGTTCCTCCTTCGCTTCGACGATGCGTTCGCGCATCTGCCCCATCGCGGTCTTGATGGTCGCGGTATTCTTTTCGGGCGCCAGATCTTCGAGGCTTTTCTGCAGCGGCAATTCGAGATTGATCGACAGCCGATCGGCGAACAGCCCGGCCTGCTCGATCAGCCAGGGATTGGCCTCGGGGATGGTTTTGAGATGGATGTAGCCGGCGAATCCGTGCTCGTTGCGCAGGGTTTTCGCCACCAGCATCATTTGTTCCATTGTGTAATCGGGCGATCGGATGATGCCGGACGAGAGGAACAGCCCTTCGATATAGTTGCGCTTGTAAAAACCGATGGTGAGGGAAACCACCTCCGCCACCGTGAAGCGGGCGCGTTTGGTGTTCGAGGAGCGGCGATTGATGCAATAGGCGCAGTCGAACAGGCAGTAATTGGTCAGCAGGATTTTCAGCAGCGAAATGCAGCGACCATCGGGCGTGTAGGAGTGGCAGATGCCCGAGCCGGTGGTCGAGCCGATGCCGTTTTTACCTGCCGCGCGTTTTTTGCCGCCGGACGAGGCGCAGGAGGCATCGTATTTCGCGGCATCGGCCAGAATCCGCAGTTTTGTGTCGAGCGCTTCATCCATCGATCGAACCATCAATCATTTGTTCACTATATGTTCGTAAAATCACGGTTGCAAGAGGAGGTTGTCAGCCCGCAGGTCCCGCCCACTCGACAAGCGCCCGGCGTTTGGCCAAAACCACCGCAACGGATGGAGACCCCCTTTATGAGCCAAACCTATATCGATGCCGGCAGCATCAAAATTGCCGCACCGCTGCACCAGTTCATCGCCACCGAAGCGCTGCCCGGCACCGGGCTCGAGCCGAGCGAATTCTGGCGTGGCTTCAGCGCGCTGATCGCCAAGCACGCGCCGCGCAATGCCGAACTGATGGCCGAGCGTGACCGTTTGCAGACCGCGATCGATCAGTGGCATCGCACCCACAAGGCGCAGCCGATCGATCAGGCGGCGTATCAGGCGTTTCTGCGTGAAATCGGCTATCTGCAGCCGGAGCCTTCGACGTTTGCGGTCAGCACCAGCACGGTCGATGCGGAAATCGCCACCATCGCCGGTCCGCAGCTGGTGGTGCCGGTGATGAACGCGCGCTACGCGCTGAACGCCGCCAACGCGCGCTGGGGCAGCCTGTACGATGCGCTCTACGGCACCGATGCGATCGCCGAATCCGATGGTCAGGCGCGCGGCAAGACCTATAATGAAAAGCGCGGTGCCGCCGTGGTTGCACGCGGGCGCGCGTTTCTCGATGCGAATTTTCCGCTCTCGGTCGGCAGCCACAAGGAAGCGCGCGGCTATCACATCCATAACGGCCATCTCGCGATCGTGCTGGAACGCGGTGAAACCGGCATCAAGCACGGCGCGCAATTCGCCGGCTACCGCGGCGATCCGGCAAAGCCGACCGCGATCCTGCTGCGCAACCACAATTTGTACGTCGAAATCGTGATCGATGCGACCAACACGATCGGCAAGACCGATCCGGCCGGCATCGCCGATCTGGTGATCGAATCCGCGATCAGCTCGATCATGGATGCCGAGGACAGCGTCGCCGCGGTGGATGCCGAGGACAAGGTGCTGGTCTATCGCAACTGGCTCGGTCTGATGAACGGCACGCTCGAAGAGCAGGTCGAAAAAGGCGGCACGCGCTTCACCCGCCGCCTCGCCGCCGATCGGGTCTACACCGCGCCGGATGGCACCGAATTCGCACTGCCCGGCCGGGTGCTGATGCTGATCCGCAATGTCGGGCACCATATCTATACCGATACCGTGCTCGATGCCGCCGGCAACCCGATCCCCGAGACCATGCTCGATCTGGTGGTGACAGCGCTGTGCGGCCTGCACGACATCAAGCGCACCACGGGGGTCAAAAACTCGCGCGCCGGGTCGATTTACATCGTCAAGCCCAAGATGCATGGCGCCGATGAAGTCGCTTACGCCGATGCGCTGTTCGGTGCGGTGGAAACCCTGCTGCATCTGCCGGCGAACACGATCAAAATGGGCATTATGGACGAGGAACGCCGCACCTCGGCCAATCTCGCCGCCTGTATCGAGGCGGCACAGCACCGCATCTTTTTCATCAACACCGGCTTTCTCGACCGCACCGGCGATGAAATCCATACCTCGATCGAAGCGGGCCCGATGATCCGCAAGAACGAGATCAAGAACACGCCCTGGATCAAATCCTACGAGGATCGCAACGTCGATATCGGCATCGCCTGCGGCCTGCCCGGCCACGCCCAGATCGGCAAGGGCATGTGGGCGGCCCCGGATGCGATGGCCGCGATGCTCGAGCAGAAAATCGGCCATCCGCGCGCCGGCGCCAACACCGCCTGGGTGCCATCGCCCACCGCGGCGACGCTGCATGCGCTGCACTACCACATGGTCGATATCGCTGCCCGCCAGGCCGAGCTGAAATCCCGCCCGATGGGATCGCTGAATGATCTGCTGATGATCCCGCTGGCCGGCCGGCCGAACTGGCAGCCGGACGATATTCAGCAGGAGCTCGACAACAATGCGCAGGGCATTCTCGGCTATGTGGTGCGCTGGATCGACCAGGGCATCGGCTGCTCGAAAGTGCCGGACATTCATAACGTGGCGCTGATGGAAGACCGCGCGACCCTGCGGATTTCCGCCCAGCACATCGCCAACTGGTTGCACCACGGCATCGTCACCGAGGCGCAGGTGATGGCGACGATGAAGCGGATGGCCGCGGTGGTCGATGGCCAGAACGCCGGCGATGCGCTCTACAAGCCGATGGCGCCGGGTTTCGACGGCATCGCGTTCCAGGCCGCCTGCGACCTGGTGTTCAAGGGCCGCACCCAGCCGAACGGTTATACCGAATTCATCCTGCATGACCGGCGCCGGGAGGCCAAAGCCGCCGCCTGACGCCGGCCGCATGATCACGGTGACGTGATTGGACGGACCGTAACATTCCGCCTCCTAATCGGTTTCCGATTAGGGGGGATGTTTGTGAATTTTGCTTTTGTGCTGGCTGGTATCGTGATGATGCTGGCCTTGGGCGGTTGTGCTTCATCGGGCGTGTGCAAACCCAAGCCGGTTGCCCTGCTCAACACCGCCTTTCCGAACAGCCCGATGCCGATCGTCCGCGCGCGGATGAACGGGTTGCCGGTGGATATCATGATCGATACCGGTGGCGCGTTTTCCAGCGTGACACCGTCGGTCGCCACCGCGCTCAATCTGCCGGTCGAGGCCAGCAAATCGCTGCTGGTCGCCGGAGCGGGCGGGTCGACGTTCACCTCGGTCGCGACGGTGCGCGATTTTCAACTCGGTGCTGCGCGCGGCAGCAAGATCCTGCTGCCCGTGCTCGCGTTGTCGGACCACAAACTGCCCGATGGGCGGCATCTCGGCGGCCTGATCGGCAACGACATCCTGCGTTATTACGATATCGACATCGACCTGCCGGCGCAGCAGGTGTTTCTGGTCGATACGTTCGATTGCGGCACGATCGTGCCATGGAGCGGTGCGCTACACCCGGTCGATTTCGGCAAGGCGGGCAACGGCGCACCGAAATTCCCGGTGACGCTGGATGGTCATCGCCTGACCGCGATTCTTGATACCGGTGCGGCAAGCAGTTTTCTGTCGGAATACCTGTTCCACGCCTCCGGCCTCGCGCCACAGATCGTGGGGGAGCGGAAATACAGCGGCGTCGGCAACCAGATCTTCATCGCAAAACTGTACCGCTTCAAGACGCTCATCTTTGGCGGGCTCGTCTGGCATCACCCGATCATTGCCGTCGGTGGTCATCTGGCGCAGATCGACAATCGTCTGGTGATCGGCGACAATCTGACCGCCCGCCACGAGATCTACATCTCGAACACCACAGATCAATTATTTGCAAGATAACGAATAAAAGTTTTTTGGCTCTTTTTTACAAAAAAGAACCCTTCTTTTACAGAATAAACCGATCCCCGAGATAAACCCGCCGCACATCCGGATGCGCGACAACCTCATCCGGCAGGCCCTCCATCAAAACCTGCCCGTCGTGCAAAATATAGGCCCGGTCGATCACTTCGAGCGTCTCGCGCACATTATGGTCGGTGATCACCACGCCGAGGCCGCGGTCCTTGAGTTGGGTGACCATGTCGCGGATTTCACCGACCGCGATGGGATCGATTCCGGCCAGCGGTTCATCGAGCAGGATGTAGCTTGGGCCGGTGGCGAGCGCGCGGGCGATTTCGACGCGGCGGCGTTCACCGCCCGACAGCGCGATGGCCGGGGTGCGCCGCAGGTGCAGAATGCTGAATTCCGCCAGCAACTCGGTCAGCATCGCATCGCGCCGGTCGCGGTCGTCTTCGACCACTTCCAGCGCCGCCATGATGTTCTGCTCCACCGTCAGGCCGCGAAACACGCTCGCCTCCTGCGGCAGGTAGCCAACCCCCAGGCGGGCGCGGCGATACATCGGCAGGGTCGAGATATCCGCGCCATCCAGCACGATCGAGCCGGTATCCGGCTGGATCAGCCCGACGATCATGTAGAACGTCGTCGTCTTGCCCGCGCCGTTCGGCCCGAGCAGCCCGACCACCTCGCCGCGCCGCAGCGTGACCGACACGTTGCGCACCACGGGGCGTTTGCGAAAGCTTTTGCCAAGACCGGTCGCCACCAGCCCCGTCCCCGATGGGATCGAAATCATACCGGCCGGCTCCCGATACCCGCCCTCGCTGACGCGCGATTGCTCGTTCATGAACCCGGTTTCCGCGCAGATTGCGGCGACTTCGCGGCAGGTCCGGGGGCGGAATTGGGCAGCACCATGCCCTCGACGCGATGGCCCTTGGTCGCCATCAGTGTCGCGATGCCGGTCTTCATGTTCACCTGGCCGCGCTGCCCGGCCAATTCGTTCGGTCCGTGCGTGATATGCACATCGCCGGTCAGGATCGCGATGCCGGTCGCCGGATGATACACGCCGTGCTCACCGGTCGCGATATCGGTCGCCGTCCGCACCACGACATGCCCGACCGCAACCACCTTGCGCAGCTTGCTCGCCTGATCGTCCGGATCGGACGGTGGTTTCGCCGCGGCGACACCCGGCGGCGCGGCTGCGACGAAATAGCCAGTCAGCGTATCGGCCGCGATCGATCGCTGGTCGTTCGTCACGATCAGCGCGTCGCCGATCGCCACCGCCTTGCGCTCCTGCGACCAATACTGGATCTGATCGCGCGCGGTCACAGTGTCGGTCGGCGTGGTCAGCTTCAGGTGCTTGCCGGTCAGGACCAATTCGTGCCGGTCCATATGGAACACCGCGAGATCGCCGAACGCCTGATCGGTCGCGGTGAAAATATGCACATTGCCGACGGCATCGAGCTGGGTGATCTGCGACGAGCCGGAATCGAGCCCGCCCAGCCCACCATCGGTCGCGGCGGGCTTGGTCGCGGGCGGCATGGTGCCCGTTTTCGGCTGATAATGCGCGACCAGTTGGTTAGCCGTCACCGTCACCTTGCCGCGCACGGCCTGGGCGCTGCCCATCGCCGTCACGGTGTGCGCCGTCTGGTTCCAGGCGATGCCGTTGCTCGCGGTGATGTTGATCGGCACCGGCGTCGGGCCGGAGCCGCCGTCGAAGCCGAGGGATTGGGCTTGGGCGGCTGCGGGTGCTGCGAACGCCAGAAAGAGAAGGAAGGAAGCACTTCTTTTTTTGGAAAAAAAGAAGCAAAAAAACTTTCCAACCATCAGTCCGTGCTGGTGCAACCGCCCATGGCCCAGATTAACAAAAGTTTTTTGCTGCTTTTTTACAAAAAAGCAGTCCTTGCCTTGCCTTACCGTCACGATCCGCCCCCAACGGCCGGAACCGCAACCTGATCAAGCACCACGTGCGAAGCGCCCTTGAACAAAATATCGCTGCCATGATTGGTCGCAACGAAGCCGTCCTGCGCGTGCAGCGTGCCGAACGGGCCGAACGCCTTGACCGGATCGGAGCCCTTGGCTGAGCCGCCCTTGATATCGATCGCGGCGCGGCTGGTGTGCAGGATCGTGCCGTCCTGGCGGTACAGCGTCACCTTGCCGGCCAGATCGAGCAACTGGCTGTTCTGGTGATACAGGCCGTGGCGCGCGTTCAGCATCAGCCAATTGCCGGATTTGGTGGTCAGGTCGCCCTTCGGCGCCACCAGGTTCAGCCGGCCCTGCGTGACCTGGATGACGCGCTGCGTCGTGATCGTGAATTTCTCGCCCTGCGCATCCACGCCGCGATACCGCGCCGTGCTCATGCGCGAAAGCGGCGCGCCGGCCGCAATCGCCTGTTTCTTGTACGAAATCCGGCCGATCGCAGCGCCGTTGCGCAGGTTGGGCAGCACCGCCAGCGCGGTGATCAGCACGGCGGCCGCCGCTGGCAGCGTATATTTGAAAATCGACACCGTGCGGCGGTGGCGTCCCAGCACCGCGCGCTGTTCTTCGCGTGTGCGGCTGAGTGCGGCCAGAATGCCCTCGCTGGTCAGCAGCGACCCCGATTTTTTTTCACCGCGTGGATCGAGACGGACGGCGGCCCGTTCGGGTGCGATCGGCGGTGTCATGCTCACGCCACCCCGGCGCGCAGCAGATCATGCATATGCACGATCCCGATCACGCGCCGCGCCGCATCGACCACGAACAGCGACATTACTTTGGGTTCCAGCGCCGTCATGTCGTGCAGCGCGTCTTCGGCGAGCGCCGCCGCGCCGATCACGCGGGGTGTGCGCGTCATGATGGCATCGGCGCGCCGGCCCAGGAACTCCGGGCCCATCGCGCGGCGCATATCGCCATCGGTGACGATGCCGAGAAGCGTGCCAGCCGGATCGACGATGCCGAGGCAGCCGAAATGCTTTTCCGTGATCAGCAGAATCGCCTGGTCCATCGTGGTATCGGGCCCGGCGAGCGGGATGGCGGCGCCGGTGTGCATCAGATCACTGACCCGCTTGAGCCGCGCGCCGAGCTTGCCGCCAGGATGGAACGAGGAAAAATCCGCCGCCGTAAAGCCGCGCCGACATAGCAGCGTGACGGCCAGCGCATCGCCCAGCGCCATCTGCATGGTGGTGCTGGTGGTCGGCGCCAGGCCGATCGGCCCGGCCTCCGGCGCGTTCGGCAGCAGCAGCACCTGCGTTGCCGCGCGCGCCAACGTGCTGTCGGCGCGCGCGGTGATCGCGATCAGCGGCAGGGCAAACCGCCGCGCATGGGTCACGATATCGGCGAGTTCCGCCGCTTCACCGGAATTGGACAGGGCCAGCACGACATCGCCCGGCACGATCATGCCGAGGTCGCCGTGGCTCGCCTCCGCCGGATGGACGAACAGGGCAGGGGTACCGGTCGAAGCCAAGGTCGCTGCGATTTTGCGGGCGACATGGCCGGATTTGCCCATGCCGGTCACCACCACGCGGCCGCCTGCTGCGTGCAGCAGCGAAACCGTGGCCGAGAACCCCGCACCCAGCGTGCCGGCCAGTGCTTTCAGCGCGTCGGCCTCGGTGCTCAGCACGTCGCGCGCGACCGCGAGATCGCGCGCAACCGACGCCAATTCGTCATCGCCGCCCCCGGCCATGCGGCCGATGCGGGGATGATCCAATGTCTGCCTCAGACTCATGATCCTGTATGGGACGATGGATCGCGTCGGGTCAACTGATCAGGGCGCAACCAAGTGTAATCGGTCGCGCGCTCAACGGTGGCTGAACAGGTCCGGGTCCTCATAGCCCAGCAGGTCGAGCCGGCCGCGCATCGGCAGGAAATCGTAGCAGGCCTGGGCGATATCGCGCCGGTTTTCCCGCACCAGCAACCCATCGAGCTTCGCCCACAGCGCGTGCAGATGCAGCACGTCTGATGCGGCATAGGCGCATTGCTCGGCGGTCAGTTCGGGTGCGCCCCAATCGCTGGTCTGCTGCTGCTTGGACAGATCGACGCCGATGAGATCGCGGCACAAATCCTTCAACCCATGCCGGTCGGTGTAGGTGCGGATCAGTTTCGAGGCGATTTTGGTGCAGATCACCGGCGCGGTCATCACGCCGAGCCCATTGTAGAGTGCGGCGACATCGAATCGGGCGAAGTGAAAAATCTTGATCACGTCCGGGTTGGTCAACAGCGCCTTCAAATTGGGGCAATCAGCCCCACGGCCGCCCATCGCCGGCGGAATGATCTGGACCAGATGCGCGGTACCATCACCGGCCGATAGCTGCACCAGGCAGAGCCGGTCGCGCCTGGGGTCGAGGCCCATGGTTTCGGTATCGATCGCGACCATCGCGCCGAACGTGATGCCATCCGGCAGATCGTGGCGATGGATGTGAATGGTCGCGCCGGCGGCAAACTGCGTCTGGCTCATGTGATTTTCCAACAAATTTGTAAGGATCGGCCTGGCGCCCCACTGAAATGCCCCACCAAAATGCCCAGGAGAAGACTCGAACTTCCACAGCCTTGCGGCCACAGGCACCTGAAGCCTGCGCGTCTACCATTTCGCCACCTGGGCATGGGGGCTTTCGAGCGCCGCACCACGAGGCGGCAACCGATGAGCCGCGCTTTAGCGAAGCCGCCTGCGCCCGTCAATGCGCCAAGCCGCGGGCAGTTGTCTTGCCGCGGGTGATCGTGCGACCATTTTATAGAGCAACCCCAGGAGATTTCATGGCATCGCGCAAGATCGCAACGGTTTTCGGCGCCTCCGGTTTTATCGGCCGCTACGTGGTCAAGCGCCTGGCTGATCAGGGCTATATGGTCCGCGCCGCGATGCGCGATACCGAGGCCGGGGCGTTTCTGCGCCCGCTCGGCGGCGTCGGGCAGATCGTGCCGCTCTATGCGCCGCTCGATAACGAGGCGGCGGTGCGCCGGTCGGTCGAGTCGGCGGATGTGGTGATCAATCTGGTCGGGATTCTGGCCGAGCGGCGGCGCGGCGATTTCGAGCGCGTGCAGCACGCCGGTGCCGGCATGATCGCGCGCCTTGCGGCGGCGGGCGGCGTTGCCCGGCTGATCCAGATCTCGGCGATCGGCGCCGACCCCACCAGCGCCAGCCAATACGCACGCAGCAAGGGCGCCGGCGAACTTGCGGTGCGCGCCGCATTTCCGACCGCGACGATCCTGCGCCCCTCGATCGTGTTCGGGCCGGAGGATCAGTTTTTCAACCGGTTCGGCGCGATGGCGGCGATCTCGCCCGCTTTGCCGGTGATCGAAGGCGAAACCCGATTCCAGCCGGTCTATGTTGGTGATGTCGCACAGGCGGTCATGGCGGCGCTCGCGCAGCCGGACACAATGGGCCAGACCTATGAGCTCGGCGGGCCGGACATCGAAACCTTCCGCGCGCTGATGGCCTATATCCTGCATGAGACCGGCCGGCACCGCGCGTTGATCGCGCTGCCGCGCTGGCTCGCAGGTCTGCAGGCGAGCGTGCTGGAACATCTGCCGGGCAAACTGCTCACGCGCGATCAATTATTGCTGCTGCGCCGGGACAATGTGGTCTCCCCCGGCGCGCTGACGCTGGCGAGCCTCGGCATCACGCCGACGCCGATCCGCCTGATCGTGCCCGATTACCTGCGCCGCTACCGGGTCGGCGGCAAGGGAAAACCGAGCTGAATTGGCGATAGGTCCGATTATGATCCTATTTATCGGCGCGCCCGGTGATCAGCGTAGCGCGCAATGCAGAAAAACAACGAACTATAATACCGGTCCTGTCGTATAAGTAAAATATTGCTGGCATCGGCCCGTTTGATCGGATAAACGAAATCCGAACAGTAAAATAACGGAAACGGAGTTGTGCCGATGACCGAGCACATGCAGCAATTCGTGCGCCTGCCGCAGCAACCGCCCCAAAAACGCGGCGTGGTGGAGCGCCGCGAGGATTTTGGCGAGATCTATCGGGAGTTCGATCAGGCCGGCGCCGCCGCCCAGGCGAGCCGTTGCAGCCAATGCGGGATTCCGTTCTGCCAGATCCATTGCCCGCTCGGGAACAACATCCCCGACTGGCTGAAACTCTCCGCCGAGGGACGGTTGGAGGAGGCGTATGAAATCTCCGCCGCGACCAACACCTTCCCCGAAATCTGCGGCCGCATCTGCCCGCAGGACCGGCTGTGCGAAGGCAATTGCGTGATCGAAAAGGGCTTCGAGAGCGTGACCATCGGCGCGGTCGAGCGCTTCATCACCGATACCGCGTTCGAGCAGGGCTGGGTCCGCCCGATCCGCCCGCGGCGCGAACGCGCGCAGTCGATCGGCATCATCGGCGCCGGCCCGGCCGGTCTCGCGGCCGCCGAGGCGCTGCGCCGCCAAGGCTATCAAATCCATGTCTACGACCGGCACGACCGGATGGGCGGCTTGCTGATCTATGGCATTCCCGGCTTCAAGCTGGAAAAACCGATCGTCGAGCGCCGCCGCCTATGGCTGGAAGACGGCGGCATTCAGTTTCACCTGAACCAGGACATCGGCGGCGCACTGAGCTTTGAAGCACTGCGCGGCCGACACGATGCCGTGCTGATCGCAACCGGGGTCTACAAAGCCCGCGAAATCGCGGCCCCCGGGTCCGGCCTGCACGGCATCGTGCCGGCGCTCGATTACCTGATCGCCTCGAACCGCAAGGGATTGGGCGACGACGTGCCGGATTACGACTCCGGCCTGCTCAACGCCGCCGGCAAGCGCGTGGTGGTGATCGGCGGCGGCGATACCGCGATGGATTGCGTGCGCACCGCCATCCGCCAGGACGCCGCCTCGGTCACCTGCCTGTACCGGCGCGACCGGGCGAACATGCCCGGCTCGATGCGCGAGGTCACCAACGCGATCGACGAGGGCATCGAATTCACCTGGCTCGCCGCACCCGAAGCGTTTCTGGGCGGTGATCACGTCACCGGCGTGCGCGCGGTGCGGATGCACCTCGGCCTCGCCGATGCATCGGGCCGGCAGATCGTCGAACCGGTTGTCGGATCGTCCTTCACGATCGAGGCCGATCTGGTCATCAAGGCCCTGGGATTCGACCCCGAAGACCTGCCCGGTGCCTTCAACGAGCCCGGTCTGGCACTGACCCGTTGGGGAACCTTGAAGGTTGGCTCGAAGGATTTCATGACCGCGCTGCCCGGCGTATTTGCCGCCGGCGACATCGTGCGCGGCGCGAGCCTGGTGGTCTGGGCGATCAAGGACGGGCGCGACGCCGCGGCCGCGATGCATCAATATCTCGAACAGAGCGCGTCGTTCGCGACCGCAGCGGAGTGAATGCGATGACCGAAGAGACAGCAGCGGAATTTCTCGCAGCCTGGCACAGCAATGTCGCGAAACTCGCCGGCAGCTACGATCCCGCGCAGGAGCACGACAATTGCGGCGTCGGCCTGATCGCCGCCCTCGACGGCAAAAAGCGCCGCGATGTGGTCGTTGCCGGGATCAACGCGCTCAAGGCCGTCTGGCACCGCGGCGCGGTCGACGCCGATGGCAAGACCGGCGATGGCGCGGGAATTCACGTGGAAATTCCACAGGATTTCTTTGCCGATGCGGTGGAGCGCGGTGGCGACCGGATGCGCCAGGGCCCGATCGCGGTCGGCATGGTGTTCCTGCCCAAGACCGATCTTTCGGCGCAGGAGCGCTGCCGTCAGATCATCGAAACCGAGATCCTGAATTTCGGCTACCGCATCTACGGCTGGCGGCAGGTGCCGATCGATGTTGCGTGCATCGGCGAAAAAGCCAATGCGACGCGGCCGGAAATCGAACAGATCATGATCTGGAACGCGCTCGGCAAGGCCGAAGCCGATTACGAGCGCGATCTCTACATCATTCGCCGCCGCATCGAAAAATCCGCGATCGAGGCGCAGATTCCCGAACTCTATATCTGCTCGCTGTCATGCCGCTCGATCATCTACAAAGGCATGTTCCTTGCCCAGAGCCTGACCGAATTCTACCCCGATCTGCTCGATGATCGTTTCGTCTCGCGCTTTGCGATCTATCATCAACGCTATTCCACCAACACGTTCCCGACCTGGCGGCTCGCGCAGCCGTTCCGCACGCTCGCGCACAACGGCGAAATCAACACACTGGCCGGCAACGTCAACTGGATGAAAAGCCACGAGACCCGCCTGTCGGCCACCGTGCTCAACAATCATCTCGATGACATCAAGCCGGTGATCCAGGCCGGCAGCTCCGACACCGCGACGCTCGATGCCGTGTTCGAACTGCTGATCCACGGTGGGCGCGACGCGCCGATGGCAAAGACGCTGATGATTCCACCAGCGATGGGCAGCAATGCCACGATGAAAACCGCCCATCGCGACCTGATCGCCTATTGCAACGCGGTGATGGAACCGTGGGACGGCCCGGCCGCGATCACCGCGACCGATGGCCGCTTCGTCATCGCCGGGCTCGACCGCAACGGGTTGCGCCCGCTGCGCTTCACCAAGACCAGCGATGATCTGCTGATCATCGGCTCGGAAACCGGCATGGTGAAACTCGATGAAATCCGCATCATCGAACGCGGCCATGTCGGTCCGGGCGAGACCATCGCGGTCGATCTCGCCAGCGGCCGGTTTTATCACCACAACGAAATGATGGATGTGCTGGCGGCGCGCCAGGATTTCGGCGCCTGGACCAAGCGGATCACCGTGATCGATCATATCGTGAAAACCGATGCGCCGGAGCCCGTGCTGTTCGCCGGCGAAGACCTCCGCCGCCGCCAGCTCGGTGTCGGCTACACGCTCGAGGAACTCGAACTGATCCTGCACCCAATGGTCGAGGACGCGGGCGAGGCGATCGGCTCGATGGGCGATGACACGCCGATCGCCGTGTTATCGGAGCGTTATCGTGGCCTGCACAATTACTTCCGGCAGAATTTTTCGCAAGTGACCAATCCCGCGATCGACAGCCTGCGGGAATCGCGCGTGATGTCGCTCAAGACCCGGCTCGGCAATCTGGGCAACGTGCTCGATGAAGATTCCGAGCAATGCGATCTGTTGCAGCTGGACAGCCCGGTTTTGTCGACCGCCGAGTTCGATGCGATGCGCCGCACCATGGGTGTGAACGCCTGCGTGGTCGATTGCACGTTTCCCGTCGCCGCCGGCGAGGCCGGGTTGCGCGCCGCCATCGAACGCATCCGCCGCGAGGCCGAGGAAGGTGTGCGCGCCGGCCGCACTCATGTTATTCTGACTGACGAAGCCTTCAACGAAACCCACGCCCCGATCCCGATGATCCTCGCGACCGGCGCGGTGCACACGCATCTCGTGCGCCAGTCGCTGCGGACGTTCACCAGCCTGAACGTGCGCGCGGCGGAATGCATGGATGTGCATTATTTCGCCGTGCTGATCGGCGTCGGCGCCACCACGATCAACGCCTATCTCGCGCAGGAAAGCATCGCGGACCGCCATCGGCGCGGCCTGTTCGGCACGCTGTCGCTGAAAGATTGCGTCGGGCGCTACAAGAAAGCCGTGAGCAAGGGTCTGCTCAAGGTGATGTCGAAACTCGGCATCTCGGTGATTTCATCCTATCGCGGCGGCTATAATTTCGAGGCGATCGGCCTGTCGCGCGCTTTGGTCGCTGAGTTTTTCCCAGGCATGCTCTCGCGACCGCATGGGATTCCGATGCGGTGACCCTGCCGGTCGGTGGCGTGTATCGTCTGCGCCGCCAGGGCGAGACCCATGCGTTCGATGGCGGCATGGTGCACATGCTGCAAACCGCGGTCGCGACCGATAGCTACACGCTCTACAAAAAATACGCCGATGCCGTGCACAGCCAAGCCCCCGTCGCCCTGCGCGACCTGCTCGATTTCCGCCGCGAGGGGCTGACACCAATTCCGGTCGATGAGGTGGAGAGCATCACCGAGATCAGAAAACGCCTGTTGGCACCAGGCATTTCGCTCGGTGCCCTCTCGCCGGAAGCGCATGAGACGCTCTCGATCGCGATGAACCGGATCGGCGCACGATCGGATTCCGGCGAAGGCGGCGAAGATGCCGAGCGCGCGAAACCCCGCGCCAACGGCGATAACGCATCCTCCGCAATCAAGCAGATCGCGTCCGGCCGGTTCGGCGTCAACGCCGAATATCTCAACAACTGCCGCGAGATCGAGATCAAAGTGGCCCAGGGCGCCAAGCCGGGCGAGGGTGGCCAGCTGCCCGGCTTCAAGGTGACCGGCCTGATCGCCAAGCTGCGCCACGCGACACCGGGCGTCATGCTGATCAGCCCGCCGCCGCATCACGATATCTATTCGATCGAGGATCTGGCTCAGCTGATCTATGATCTGAAACAGATCAACCCGCAGGCCAGCGTCTGCGTGAAACTGGTTTCACGATCCGGAATCGGAACGATTGCTGCTGGCGTCGCCAAGGCAAAGGCTGATGCGATCCTGATTTCGGGCCATTCCGGCGGTACCGGCGCGAGCCCGCAAAGCTCGATCAAATACGCCGGCCTGCCCTGGGAAATGGGCCTGTCGGAAGCGCATCAGGTCCTGATGCTCAACCGCCTGCGCCACAAGGTGAAACTGCGCACCGATGGCGGCATCAAGACGGGGCGCGACGTGGTGATCGCCGCCATGCTCGGCGCCGAGGAATTCGGCATCGGCACCGCATCGCTCGTCGCCATGGGCTGCATCATGGTGCGGCAGTGCCATTCCAACACCTGCCCGGTCGGCGTGTGCACGCAAGATGAGGCGTTGCGTGCGAAGTTTGAAGGTACACCTGAGAAAGTCATCAATTTGTTCTCGTTCGTGGCCGAGGATGTCCGGCATATCCTGGCCTCGCTCGGCGTGCGCCATCTGGCGGATGTGATCGGGCGGACCGATTACCTGCACCAGGTCTCGCGCGGCTCTGAGATTCTCGACGATCTCGATCTGAACGCGATTCTCGCCCAGGCCGACCCCGGCCCGCACGCGCGCTACTGCACGCTCGAAGGCCGCAACGAAGTGCCCGAAACGCTCGATGCCCAGATGATCGCGGATGCCGGCGCGTTCTTCGAGCGCGGTGAAAAAATGCAGCTGCAATACGGCATCCGCAATACCCATCGCGCAATCGGTACCAAGTTTTCATCGCGCATCGTGCGGACCATGAAGGGCATGGACCTCAAGCCCGATCATGTCACCGTGCGCCTGCGCGGTGCGGCCGGCCAGTCGCTCGGCGCGTTCGCGGTCCAGGGGCTGAAACTGGAAGTCTTCGGCGACGCCAACGACTATGTCGGCAAAGGCCTGTCGGGTGCGACCATCGTGGTGCGCCCGGCACCATCCTCGAACATGATCAGCAACGAAAACACCATCATCGGCAACACCTGCCTCTATGGGGCCACGGCAGGTAAATTATTCGCCGCCGGCCAGGCGGGCGAGCGCTTCGCGGTCCGCAACTCCGGCGCCGTCGCCGTCATCGAAGGCTCAGGCTCGAACGCCTGCGAATACATGACCGGCGGCACCGTGGTCATTCTGGGTGCGACCGGCGATAATTTCGGCGCCGGCTTCACCGGCGGCATCGCCTTCGTCTACGACGCCAGCGATGATTTCGAGCTGCGGATCAACCCGGAAACACTATTATGGAACCGTGTTTCCGAGCCCTACTGGGCCGACCAACTGCGCGCCCTGGTCACCGAACACGCACGCGAAACCCAGAGCCGCTACGCCGAAGCACTGCTGAACGCATGGGACCGCACCATCCAGCACGTCTGGATGATCGTACCACGCGATTACGCAAAATTCCTGCCCGTGCCAATGATGACGGCAGACCGCGTGCTGGTGCCGGCGGAGTAATGCCGGTTGGTGGTAGGGGCGCTTGAAGTAAGCAAGGCCAGGGGCTCTGCCCCTGGACCCCGTTAAAGGCGGAGCCTTTAAAATCCATTAGTTTTAGGCAAGGGGAGGGCGACCCAGGCCAGATGCTCACTTCAAGCGCCCCCACCACCGGCCAGCATCACCCGCAATGCGCTGACACGAACTGCCTGAGTGCCCGGCCGCGGTGGCTGATGGCGGCTTTGGTGGGTTTGTCCATTTCGCCGAAGCTCTGGGTTGCGCCGGCGGGGATGAAGATCGGGTCGTAGCCGAAGCCGCTGGCTCCGCGCGGCGTGGCGGCGATGTGGCCGTGGCAGTAGCCGAGGTAGGTTGCGGTTTTGCCATCCGGCGTCGCGAGGCAGATGGCGCAGGCGAAGGCGGCGTGATCGTTGGTGCGGGTGGCTGCGATGATGCGCGCCATGGCCTGGGTGTAGCCGCCGGCTTCGGTGGCGAAGCGCGCCGAGCGTACGCCGGGGGCGTTGGCCATGGCGCTGACCAGCAGGCCGGAATCATCGGCGAGCGCCCAGGTGTCGCTGGCGCGTGCGGCTTCCAGGGCCTTGATTTGTGCGTTGCCCGCGAAGTCCGGCGCGGTTTCCGCCGGTTCGGGCAGACCCAGCGCGCTCGATGCGACGCAGTTCAACCCGAACGGTGCCAGCAGCAGGGCGAACTCCGCGAGTTTGCCCGGGTTATGGGTCGCGATGATCAGCCGCTGGCCGCCTTCGAGCCGCATCACGCCGCCTCGATGGCCGCGGTCTGGGCGGCGAACAGCGCGGCGGTGCCGCTGCGGGCGAGGCCGAGCAAGGCGGTGAAGGCGGCTTCGTCGAAGGTCGCCTGTTCCGCCGTCGCCTGGATTTCGACGATGCCGCCCGCGGCGGTCAGCACGAAATTCGCATCGGCCTCGGCGTTGGAATCTTCGGCATAGTCGAGGTCGAGCACCGGGCGGCCCTCGAATATGCCGCAGGATACCGCGGCGACCTGGCCGATCAGCGGGTTGGCCTTGAGCACGTTGTTGGCCTGGAGTTTCCTGATCGCGAGCGCCAGGGCCACGTAGGAGCCGGTGATCGCGGCGCAGCGGGTGCCGCCATCGGCGTTCAGCACGTCGCAATCGAGGGTGATGCTCATTTCACCGAGCAATTTCCGATCGACCACGGCGCGCAGGCTGCGGCCGATCAGGCGCTGGATTTCCTGGGTGCGGCCGGATTGCTTGCCGCGCGCCGCTTCGCGGTCGCCGCGGGTGTGGGTGGCGCGCGGCAGCATGCCGTATTCCGCCGTCACCCAACCCAGGCCGGTGTTGCGCAGAAAGCCGGGCACGCGGGATTCCACGCTGGCGGCGCACAGCACTTCGGTGCCGCCCATGCGGATCAGCGCCGAGCCTTCCGCGTGGTGGGAAAAGCCGGTGACGATTTCAACGCGGCGCAGCGCATCGGCCGTGCGGCCGCTGGGTCGTGTGGGGGTGTTCATGATGGGGGCTCCGGTGCGGTTGCGATGGTTGCTTGATTTTCGCCCCGCGATAGCCTCTTCTCGGCGGATGGACCAGTCACCCCCGCGACCGCCGCGCACGTTTCAGTCAGGCGCCCCGACCAAACGGCCGCCCGGGCTCGATGCCCGATCGGCTGCGGTGTTGCGCGAAATTGTCGAGCAATATGTCGAAACCGGTGAGCCGGTAGGCAGCCGGACGTTATCGCGCCTGTTGCCGCTGGGCCTGTCGCCAGCGACGATCCGTAATGTCATGGCCGATCTGACCGAGGCGGGATTGCTGTTTTCGCCGCATATTTCGGCCGGGCGCCTGCCGACCGACCGGGGGTTGCGGCTGTTCGTCGATGGGTTGCTGCATTTCGGTGAATTATCTGATGAGGAGCGCGAGCGGATCGAGGCGGCGCTCGCGCAGTCCGGCCGGTCGGTGCAGGACACGCTGACCGAGGCTTCCACCCTGTTGTCGGGCTTGTCGTCGGCGGCGGGCATCGTGCTGGCGCCGAAATCGGAAGGGGCGGTCAAGCATATCGAATTCGTACCGCTCAGCTCCGGCCGGGCGCTGGTGGTGCTGGTTTCGGCGGATGGCCAGGTAGAGAACCGGGTGATTGAGACGCCGCTCGGCCTGCCGCCGTCGGCGTTGCAAGAGGCGAGCAATTATTTGAACGCGCAATTATCGGGCCTGTCGCTGGCCGATCTGCGGCTGCGGGTGGCGGCGGACATGAATGCGGACCGTTCGGCGCTCGACTCGATCGCGGCGGGCATTGTCGAGGCGGGTCTCGCCACCTGGTCGGGTGAGGGGCGGGGCGGGTCGTTGATCGTGCGCGGGCAGGGGCGGTTGCTGGCGGATATCGATCAGGTCGACAAGCTGGCCTCGCTGCAACAATTGTTCGAGCGGCTGGAAGCGCAGGAGACCATGCTGAAACTGCTCGAACTGGCCGAACAATCGGACGGGGTGCGGATTTTCATCGGCGCGGAGAGCGGCCTGTTCGGCGCGTCCGGCATGTCGATGGTGGTCGCCCCGGCACGCAATCGGAACGATCGGATCGTCGGCGCGATCGGCGTGATCGGCCCGAGCCGGATCAATTACGGCAAGATCATTCCGGTGGTCGATTACACCGCGAGGGTGATCGGCCGCCTGCTCGGCTGACAGCGCGGCCCGGCGGCCGCGCTGTCGTTCAGCTCAATGTTTGTCGGCCTTGACGATCAGGATGTGGAAACTCCCCGGTGCGAACTCGGGCTTGCCGTAGCTCTTGCCCGGTGCCGGCGGCAGGGTTTTGACGATGGTGGCGGCTGAAAGATAGGCGGTCTGGGTTGCCTGATCGAACGCCATGGTGCGGGCGGTGGGGGCGGTTTTCAGGGTCTGGACGATTTTATAGCCGTGCTTGCCGGCCGCGCCGATCACCGTGAGGGTACCATCGATGCTGGGGGCGAAGGCGAGGTTGCGCGAGGGGTCGAACCGCATCGCATCGGAAAACGCCGGAATCGGCAGGGTGGCCAGGATGCGCCCGGAGCGCGCCGCGACGACATCGACCGCGTGATTGCGGCAGGACACGAACAGCCGTTGGCGGGCCCGATCGATCGCAAGGCCGGTGGGGCCGTGGCAGGTGGGGGCTACGTTGATTCGCCGCATGATCTTCAGCGTGCGGGTGTTCACCACCGCGATCTGATCGGCCGAGTTGAGGTTGAGATAGGCGGTGCCGCGGCCATCGGTGACGATGAATTCGGGATCGGCGTGGAACGGGATGCGTTTGATGATTTTGCCGGTGCGGGCATCGATCGCGATCAGCGCCTGGGTTTTTTCATTGGGCACGAAGACACGTTCGGTCGCGGGGTCGTAGGCGATGGCGTCCGGGCCGGGGGCGACGTCGATGGTCTTGATCGGTTTGAGGGTCTTCAGGTTGAACATCGTGACCGTGCCGGCAATGCCCGCGGTCGCGAAGCCGCGATTGAGGCGCGGCGCGAGGGCGATGCCGTGGGCCCCATCGATCGGGGCGATGGTGGCGATGAGTTCCCGCGTCGCGATATCGACCACGACGACGCGGTCGCCCTCCGCCGCGAACAGGCGGTTGGTGCCGGGCTGGGTGGCCAGATAGTCCCATTTCACCGGTCCGGCGATCGGGATGCTGCCGGTCAGGGCGAACTGCGGCGGCGCGGCGGCGGCGATGGCGGGTAGGAGCGTCGCGGCGAGCGCGAGAGCCAGGCGAAATCGTGTCATCGATGATCCTTGATGTTGAACGATGCCCGGTTTTTGAAATGCCCCGGCGTGTGACGCAACCCAGGGTGAGGCAGTGTCATCGATTTGTCACTGTGGCGGTGCGGCGCGCTGCCAGGCCAGGGGCAGGCCAGCGATGTCGACCGCGATCGATCGCACACAGGTTGGCAGATGGATCACGCCGTTGCCATCGGTCCAGCGGGCGGTATCGCCGCTGGCGCGGGGGTGAAAGCCGGATTGGGCCAGATCGTCGGGGTTGAAGTGGCGGCGGCCGGCGCGCAGGGTGGTGATGGCGACGCCGAGTTCGCGACGGTCGTCCGACCCAGGATCGAAATGTGCGGGGATGAAGCGGTGCGAGCGGATGATCGCGCGGCCGCCGTGCACCAGCGGCACGGCGAAGCGCCCGGCGGCATCGCGCGCGGCGGGCCGGCCATCGATCCAGAGGCCGACCGTGGCGGCGGCTGCCGGGGCAAAGCCGAGCGCGCAGGCACGGTCGTGCAGCGCGGCGCGGCTGCGGCGCAAGCGGGCGCCGGCGGTGACCAGCGGCGCGCAGGCATCGCGGTCCCAGCGTTTCTGGCGCACCGGCCAGGATGAGGCGGTGCTGAAACCGGCGCGGTTGCCGGTATCGAGATAGGTTTCGCACGGTGCGGCTTCGGCCAGCACGATGTCATGCCGGGCGAGTTCGATGTGGTGATAGGTGATCGCGAGGCAATCCTGTTCCTGGATGATCGTGGCGCCGTTGACAAGTAGTTTCGCGGGGATCAGCACGCCGTCCAGCGCGATGGCGTGGTCGGGCGAGACCCGCAGGGCGCGGCGCGGCACGCTGTGCGCGAGCGCGCCGGCGGCGATGCGGATGGGTTGCACCCGGTGGGGTGCGGGGTGGGTCGCAAGGTCTGAGGTATGCTGGCCGACCCAGACGATCGGCTGCACGCCGGCGCTGGCGGTGATCACCGGATCGCCGACCGCGAGGTGTTCGACCGGGCGATAGCCGCTGGGGGTGAGGATGGCGGTGCCGCGCGCGAAGCACGGCGGGTCGTACGCCGGGGCGGGCGCGCTGGCGGCGGCGATGACCACGGCGCTGCCGCTGCCCGATGCGACGACGCTGAGCGCGGGCGCGCCGGCGAGCGCGAAACTGCCTTCGACGATGCCGGTCGCGGTCTCGATGGTGACCTGGCCGTTGCTTTGGGCGATGCGCGCGTCTGCCAGGGTCGGCAGCAGCAGGACATCGCCGCTGGTGAAGCCGGTGAGCGAGACCGCGGCACCGAGCAGGGGATCGGCCAGGGCGAGCGTGCCGCCCGCGAAGCTGACCTGCTGGTCGGCCACGCCATCACCCAGCCAGGCGAGCGCGCCGCCGGCGAGATCGATCGTCCCGCCGCCGCCGAGCGCGCCGCCGTCGAGCATCAGCGTGCCGCCTGCGAGCGCGAGCGTGCCCGTGTTTTCGAATGCGGTGCCGGTGATGGCGAGCGTGGCGCCGGTTTCGAGTGCGATGGTGCCGGTGTTGGCGAAGCTGGGCGGTGCCGCGCCGGTGAGGCCGCTGAGCGCGCCGAGTTCGACCACGACGCTGAGGCTCGATGCCGCGCCGAGCGCGATGACACCCTGGTTGACCACGGAATCGTTCGCGTAGAGCGCGCCGCTGCCGGAGATGGTGACGGCCGCGGATGATCCCAGCACCACGGCACCATCGTTGCCGCTCAGCACGGCGGCGCCGGCGAGGGCGAGGCTGGCTTCGATCGTGACGCCGGGGTCGAGCAGGGCGGTCGTGCCGGTGATGGCGGCGGCGACGCCGGCGCCCGGCACCACGCCGCCCGACCAGTTCGCCGGATCGCTCCAGTCGGCGGCCGGTGTGCTGATCGGGTTGAACGTCTCGCTCGGCACGGTCATCGCACTCTCCTGACAATCACCGGTTGCGTTTTGTGTCGGTGCCTGCCCTGTGAGGCGGTTATTGCGCCTCGATCGCGGTGAGTGTTAGCAAAGCCGATCGTTGGTCACAATGAAATTCGGCGGTGCTTGGGTGGTCGTGGTGCAATATCTAACGATTCGTTGCCGGACGGTTCGTACAACGCCAGGTTTCAGTCGGCGCCGCTCTGGGCCGCGCGCTGGGCCAGGCGGAAGGGTGCGGCGGGGTAGACGCCGAGGATGCGGATTTCGCGGGAGAAGAAATTCAGCTCTTCCAGCGCAAGGCGGACGTCGCGCTGCTCGGGATGGCCGTCGATCTCGGCGAGGAACTGGGTGGCGGAGAACTGGCCGCCGACCATGTAGCTTTCCAGCCGGGTCATGTTGACGCCGTTGGTGGCGAAGCCGCCGAGCGCCTTGAACAGCGCGGCGGGCACGTTGCGGACGCGGAAGACGAAGCTGGTGATCAGATTATCCGCCCCGACCGGCGGCAGGCGGGGGGTTTTTGCCATCACGTAGAAGCGGGTGGTGTTGTGGGCGGCGTCTTCGACATTGCGGCGGAGGATGTCGAGCCCGTAGATTTCGGCGGCGAGCGACGAGGCGATGGCGGCACTTTCCGACCGGTTCCAGCGCGCGACCAGCTCGGCCGAGCCGGCGGTATCGGCCTCGACCACGGTTTGCGCGCCGAGCTCGCGGACCAGGGCGCGGATCTGGCCGAGGGCGACGGCGTGGGAGTGGATTTTCCGCACGTCCGCCAGCGTGGCGCCGGGTGTGCCGAGCAGGCAATGCTCGACGCGCTGGAAATGCTCCGCGATGATCGAGAGGCCGGAGTCCGGCAGCAGGGTGTGCATGTCCGGCACGCGGCCGGACAGGGAGTTTTCGGTCGGCAGCATGGCGAGGGTTGCGGCGCCGGAGCGGACCGCATCGATCGCGGCTTCGAAGGTCTGGCAGGGCAGGGTTGCCATGCCCGGGAAGGCGGTGCGGCAGGCGAGATCGGAATAGGCGCCGGGGACGCCCTGGAAGGCGATGGTGTCGGTCATGGCTGATTGAGGTCCTTGGCGGCGAGTTCGCGGCGGGCGCGGTCCAGATCGTCTGGCGTGTCGACGCCGAACGGCGCGTGGGTGATGCGTGCGGCGCCGATCCGCAGGCCGAGTTCGAGGGCGCGCAATTGTTCGAGTTTCTCGCGCCGTTCGAGCGGGGAGGGCGGGGCGGCGACGAAGCGTTCGAGCGCCGCGCGGCGGTAGGCGTAGACGCCGATGTGATGCCACAGCGGCCCGGCGCCGGAGGGGATGATGTGGCGCGAGAAATAGAGTGCCGGGGCGATGTCGCTTGATTCGAAGCCGCAGGCGGCTTTGACCACCTGATCGGCCGCGGCTTCATCGGGGCTGGTGATCGGGGCGACCAGGGTTGCGATGTCGAAGGCTGGGTTTTCGAGCACGGCGAGCAGGTCGTGCAGGGTTGCGGGGTCGAAGCCGGGCAGGTCGCCTTGCAGGTTGATCACGATGTCATGGATGCGGGCGGGGTCGAAGCTGGTGAGGGCGGCGGCGATGCGGTCGGAACCGCTGGGCAGATCGGGATCGGTCATGATCGCGGTGCCGCCGGCTTGCTGCACGGCATCGGCGATGGCGAGTTCGGCGCAGGCGATGACGACCGGCCCGATCGCGGCGGCCTGGGCGCGGCGCAGGACGTGGACGATCATCGGCAGGCCGGCGATATCGGCCAGCGGTTTGCCGGGCAGGCGAGTCGAGCCCAGCCGGGCGGGGATCAGGATGATCGGTGATGAAATTGCGGCCTCCCTGCGTGCGATCACGTTATCGCTTGTCGCACTTTCCTAAATCGTTATACATCCCCCGGTAAAGCTCTGGAGGATGTCTGACTATGAATACGCCGAACCCCCATGCGAACGGTACCAGCGGCAAGCGTCGTGATCCGTTGCTGCTGAACAAGATCGCGGGCGGCATTCTGTCGGCCGGGCTGGTGTTCTGGATCGCGACTCACGCGGCCGGAATCATTTCCGGCAAGGATGCGCCGAAGAAGCCGGTGATTGCGACGGCGGCTACCGCGACGGCACCGGCCGGGGGTGGTGTGCCCTCGATCGACGGGTTGATCGTCAAGGCGGATGTCAGCAAGGGGGCGAGTTTCGTGGCGCAGCAATGCGCGGCCTGCCATTCGGTGAACAGCGGCGGGGCGAACGGGGTCGGGCCGAATTTGTACGGCGTGATGAACGACAAGATGTTCGCCAAGGCGGGGTATGATTTTTCCTCGGCCGCGAAGGCGAAGGCGTCGGGCGTGTGGACCTATCAGAAGATGAACGAATGGCTCGATGATCCGCAGAAGGACGTGCCGGGCACGCGGATGGGCTATACCGGGATCAAGAACGACCAGATGCGCGCCGATACGATTGCGTATTTGCGGACGCTGTCGACCAGCCCGATTCCGCTGCCCAAGCCGGGTGCGGGCGGTGCGACGGCGACCGCGGCGGCGGCGCCGGCCGGGCTGAGCAGTGGTGCGCCCTCGATCAAGCCGCTGCTCGCCAGCGCCGTGGTGGCCAAGGGCGAGAGTTTTTTCCAGCAACAATGCTCGGCCTGCCATTCGATCAACAGCGGCGGTGCCAACGGCGTCGGGCCGAATTTGTATGGCGTGGTGGGTTCGCCGATGTTCGCCAAGGCGGGGTATAGTTTTTCGGGCGCGGTGAAGAAGGCGGCGCACGGCAAATGGACGCCGCATAAGCTGAACGAGTGGCTGTATAATCCGATGAAGGACGTCGCGGGGACGCATATGGCGTATCCGGGGATCAAGAATAACCAGGTTCGCGCCGATGTGGTGGCGTATCTGAACGCGCAATCGGCCAGCCCTGCGCCGCTGAAGTGAGCGATGGGTATGCCGCCGTCGCCGCGGCGGCGGCGGATGCCGCGGGGGCGGTGATCGGGCGGTATTTCCGGGCGCTGCCGGATGTGGTGACCAAGAGCGATGACAGCCCGGTGACGCTGGCGGACCAGGGTGCGGAGGCTGCGATCCGGGCGGTGCTGGCCGAGCGGACGCCGGAGTTCGGGATTATCGGCGAGGAGATGGGTGGGGCGGCGAGCGGGCGTTTCACCTGGGTGGTCGATCCGATCGATGGGACGCGGGCGTTCATTACCGGGCGGCCGATTTTTGCGACGCTGATTTGATTGCGCTGCTCGATGAGGGCGTGCCGGTGCTCGGGTTGATCGATCAGCCGATTACGGGGGAGCGCTGGCTGGCGGATGCCGGGGTGCTGCGGTTTACCGGGCGGCACGGCCGCGCGGGTTGCCGCAGCCTGGCGGCGCTGGCGGATGCGGAATTGTCCTGCACAGCGCCGGAGATGTTCAATCCCGCGCAGCATGCGAAATTCGGCAGGCTCGCCGCCGCGTGCCGGCGGGTGACCTATGGCGGGGATGCCTATGCTTACGGGTTGCTGGCGCTCGGGCAGATCGATGTGATTGCCGAAGCCGGGCTGAAACCATGGGATTGGGCGGCGATTGTGCCGGTGATCGAGGCGGCCGGTGGGTCGGTGACGGATTGGCAGGGGCGGCGGTTGACGCTGGATAGCGTGGGCGAGGTGCTGGCGCTGGGGGATGCTGCGATGCTGGCGGGGGTTTTGGGGGCGTTGGGGTAGGAAGGGAAGGCTTCTTTTTTGTAAAAGAGAAGCAAAAAACTTTCTGACTCTGGGGCACGGGCGTTTGAACCGGCACGGGCCCAAATTAACAAAGTTTTTTTTGTTTCTTTTTTGTTCACAAAAAAGAAGTGCTTACCTTGTCTTTCGTGGTGTTTGTTGCGTTATCGTAATGATTTAGGCGTGCAAAGTCATGGCCCCTTCCGCCAGAGTTTTTTGACGTTGAAGGACGGCACGAAGGGCTGGTGCCAGGATGGCACGGGCGGTGGGGGTGGGCCGAGGATTTCGTGGAGTTGTTCTGGCGTGAAGTCGATGCTGCCGTCGGGGTTGATTTTGTATTGGTCCATGAAGCT
>NZ_NCJX01000035.1:0-22101 GCF_002282635.1 Acidiphilium sp. 34-64-41
GAAGCCCAACTCGCCGCCATCAAGCGCAAACCACGTCTCGTGCAATCATTCTTCAAAGCACCAAATGTCGCCTATATTACCGACTGCTGAGTAATGGCCTGTTTCGGGCGTCTTCCCCCCTCCCCTCCCCCGATAACCCCCCGAATAATTGCACTACGCGCGATAATATGCGTTATCGTAGCTTAGAAATACCGGAAGAAAACCCGCCTGCGGACCGCCAGCTAGACGGCAAACTTCAGAAAATCTTGTGTCATCTCTGCAATATGGACACCATGAATTCGCGCACCATCGCAGTCCAGCACCAATATCAACGCAGAGCCTCGTTAAGGAAAACTGACAACCGTCTTGTTCGACGTCGACGACGCTGAGATCGGCGAGGTCGTCGATGATCTGCTGCTATTCTGGCATGGGGTCTTTGCGCTTCGCGACAGGCACAAGCAGTTCATGCCGGTGAATGAGGGCCAGAATTGTGCAGAAAATGCCCGCGGATCGCGGCGTCGGTGGTCACCTGAGCGGGTGGCTGTCAAGGTCTTGATGACGAAGAAGCTTTGCTCGACCGAGAGGAGCTGGCGATAGCGCAGGCCCACCGCGAGGGGCGAGAGCTTCATATTAGTTCGCAGCACGAACAGCCCATCGCAGACAGTGTCTGCCTCGACCTTTCCGTATCGGTGGCTAAGCCGGCGCGGTCGGAGGACACATTCATATCGTGTCGCACATAAACAGGCTCTGGATGAAACGGCTGAACAACTCGCTCTGGCTCGAAATTCCTAGTCTGCGGTAAATGTTCTTGCGATGGATCTTCACCGTTCCTTCCGTCGTTCCGGTGATGGCACTGATCGAAAGCGTACTGTGTCCGCGTAGAATAAGTTGAACGATCCTCCGTTGCTGATAAGTCAGAGCGTTGTGGGCGAACCGGCTGAAGGCAGCTTCCAGTGCTCCACCGAGCACGACACCCAGCACGCCGCCGTCCGCTTCATCTTCGATTTGTCGCCAATGGCTGCGCACCGCCCCGCGTACAATCGGCTCCAGCGCACGGAGCCGGCTCATTTCGAACTCGTCGAACATCTGCCGCCCGGTTTTGCGCATAAGCGAATACGCCGCGGTGAAGCCGCAAGGCAGGGGCACCAGAAATCCGATCTCCTCGACTAGAGATCCTGGTTCGAGTGAAACGCACGGGTGAACGTCTGCCGCGCCGTAGAAATCGGATTGAAAGAAATCATCCGGCGCTAGCTCCCGCATTCGCCATAACCCAGGAAGATGCCCCTGCACGCTGGCAGTGTAGAACGGATCAAGCAGGTAGGCGCCCCTCAGATAGGCATCGAGTGCGGCGGGCGTGGCATGCGTACCGTAACCGTCGTGAAGCAAGCGGGGTGGACTCCCAAAGGGATAGCCGAAAATCACCGACAGATCGAAATCTGCGACTTCTCGCAGCATCCTGTCGAGCGCCAGCGGCAATTCCGGCGTCCCGATGTGCCCGATAATCGACGCGACACTGTCAATTGCCGGTACCCCACCGCCATCCAATCTCCCTAGCTTCGTCAATGCCCCCCCCCCCCGTTTAGCCGGATCAAGCGGCACCGTTACCGACCGCCGGCATATCTCTTTCGGGATATAGCTGATCCATCGCACCATCGTCATAAATTTCGATTACTATAACCCGTCGTTCGCAATGCGGGATCGCTTCAGGAAGGCTCACGCTGCTGCCTGCGCAGAACCGATACGGTATCGTGGCACTCATTGGGAGACCGGGTATGTCAGAAAGTCCAGCTGAAAAGAGCATTATCGACCAGGATACCGCAACCTTGCACCAGTTGGGTTACGCCCAGGAACTTGCACGCAGGATGCGAACTTTCCAGAATTTTGCAATTTCATTCTCGATTATCTGCATAGTTTCCGGCGGCATCAACTCGTTCAGCCAGGGCATCGCGAGCGTCGGCGGTGGTTCGATCGGCATCGGCTGGCCCTTGTCATGCTTGTTTTCCTTGTTCTTCGCCATCGCGATGGGCCAGATCGGCTCCGCCTACCCGACAGCCGGCGGTCTCTACCATTGGGCCTCACTGCTGGGCGGCCGCTTCCTCGGCTGGATCACCGCTTGGTTCAACCTGATTGGACTGATCACCGTCCTCGCCGCCATCAATGTCGGCACCTATCTGTTCCTGCTTGGGGCAATAGCGCCTGCAATCGGAGTCAACACCGCGGCTCTGACCCCGGCCACTCCTACGGCCTACAGCATCCTCGTCCAGACCCTGATCGTCGGCAGTATCACCCTCAGCCAAGCCATATTCAATCATCTCGGCATCAGACTGACCTCAAAACTCACGGATTTCTCGGGCTACCTCATTCTGGCAAGCGCACTCGGCCTGACCATCGTCCTTCTAGTATTTGCGCCGCATCTCAATTTCTCCCGCCTATGGACGTTCACCAACTACAGCGGCAAGGCAGGCGGCGGCACCTGGCCGCATACTGGCAATCTTGTCTATCTGTTCCTGCTCGGCCTTCTGTTGCCCGCCTACACCGTCACCGGGTTCGACGCTTCAGCACATACCGCCGAGGAGACGATCGATGCCGCCCGCTCCATTCCCCGGGGCATGATACACTCAGTCGTGTGGTCCGGCCTGTTTGGCTGGCTGATGCTCTCTGCAGTGATCCTCGCGGTGCCTAATATGAACCAAGCCGCTGCCCAAGGCGGCAACGCCTTCTTCTGGATCATGGATCACGTCGTTCCGCCAACGCTCAAGCTTCCACTCTACATTGCAATCGCAATCGCTCAGTACCTTTGTGGCCTCGCCACCGTGACCTCTGCGAGCCGCATGGTTTTTGCCTTCTCACGCGATGGCGGCCTCCCCGGTTCGAGATATCTGCGCAAGGTCAGCCACAGCTTCCGTACTCCGATGGTAGCGATCTGGGCGGTTGCCTTGCTGTCCGTCGCTTTCACCATCTACGCTCCGGTTTACACCACGATCGCGGCGGTCTGTGTCATTTTCCTCTACATCTCCTATTTGCTGCCAATCGTCGCCGGTCTGTTCGCCTGGCGCCGCAGCTGGACCGTAATGGGTCCATTCGATGTGGGCATGCTCTATCCGGTAGTCGCGGTACTCGCCATCATCGGTGCTGCCGTTCTTTTATTTGTCGGTGTCCAGCCGCCGAACAATCAGGCGCTGACAGTCACCATCGGCGTCCTCGTGCTGACCACGGTGATATGGTTCGGTTTCGAGCGCAACCGCTTCCAGGGGCCGCCGATCAGCCGTGAGCAGATCGCTGCGCGCGCCGCGCTGATCGCCTCCGAGGAACGAGCCATCGCAGGGAGCGGCGACTGATCATGGTCATGAAAACTCAGACGACAGGTCGCCTAGTCGGTAAGACCGCCCTGATTAGCGGTGGTGCCGGCGGGTGTGGCCGCTCCGCAGCGGAACTGTTCGCGCACGAAGGGGCCAGGGTTGCGATCGTCGACCTGCCGCACAGCGACGGTGAAGCCCTGGCCGCCAAAATACGCGAGGCAGGCTACGAGGCGGTGTTCGCGGCGGCCGACGTTTCGAACGAGGAAGAAGTCGGTCATGCGGTTAACGCTGCTGTCGAAGCACTTGGCCCGATCACGGTCCTGTTCAATCATGCCGGCTCGCTCATCGTTAAGCCCTTCCTCGAAACGACCGCCGCAGAATGGGACCGCCTGATGGCTGTCAACGTGCGCAGCATGTTTCTGATGACTCGGGCGGTTCTGCCCGGCATGATCGCTGCGGGAGGGGGTGCAATCGTCTGCACATCATCAATTTCGGCGGTGGCGGCCACACCCGGCGAGGTGCTCTATGATACGACCAAGGGAGCCTGCCACATGTTTGCCCGCGCGATCGCAGTCGAATATCGGGACCGCAACATCCGCTGCAACGCAGTCTGCCCGGGATTTATCAAGACCGCTCATGGAGAGCGCGAGCTTGAACTTCTCACCGGAATCGGTGTCGATGTCTCTGAGTCTGCTATCGCCGCCCAGCAGGGGCGCATGTGCCGCCCCGACGAAGTTGCGCGTGCCGCCCTCTTTTTGGCCAGCGACGAGGCGAGTTTCATCTCGGGTACCCATCTCTTCGTGGATAACGGTTTTACCGCAATCTGACTGGACAACCTATGGTGGATTTCGACAAAGGTGGGCTCTGGCGCAACTGGGTCGGCAACCAGTCGTGCATCCCGCGCTACAGGGCCGCTCCCGCCAGCGAGACCGAACTCGCCGAACTGGTGGCAAAAGCCAGCGCGAGCGCGCTGAATGTTAGATGCGCCGGATCGGGTCACTCGTTCACCCCGGTCGCACTCACCACAGGACTGATGCTGACCCTCTCCGGTATGGCCGGGATCCGCAGTATCGACAGCGCTCGCCTGCGTGTGACCGTCGGTGCCGGCACCCGGATCGGCGCGATCGGCGAAGCTCTCAAGGGAGCGGGTCTGTCCTTGGTCAATCAGGGCGATATCGACACCCAGGCCGTCGCAGGCGCGCTGTGTACGGGCACCCATGGGACGGGTGCGGGATTGTCCAACATGGCCTCCCAGATCGTCGGCATGCGGCTGGTTCAGCCCGATGGTTCGATTCTGACGATCGACGAAACCGAACCCGATCAGCTGAACGCTGCGCGTGTCGCACTTGGCACGCTCGGCGTCATCTCGGAGCTAAGCCTCCAAGCGATGCCCGCCTACAACCTCCACGAACGGCTCTGGCGCGACGATTTCGAGACCTGCATGGCACGGTACGACGAACTCGCGGCCAATTATCGCCATTTCAGCTTCTTCTGGTGCCCAGTGTCAGAAAGCCGTCACCTCTATTGCCTGCCCGATACATCCGCAGTCTCCTCGACCGACAAGAGCGCCGACGTCTGCGAAATGAAAACGATGGCGATCACCGAAGGGTCGCCGATGCAGAATGGCTTCGAACGCATCGCCTACAGCTCCGAAATCTACCCCATCGAATACGTTCCCAATTTCCACGAACTCGAATACGCAGTCCCGGCCGCGCACGGAAAGGAAGCGTTGCGCGAAGTCCGTCACCTTATGCTGACGAAGCACACCAACTGCATCTATCCGATCGAATTCCGCTTCACCGCCGGAGATTCCGGGTGGATGAGTCCGTTCTATGAACAAGACAGCGTCACGATCTCTGTCTCCGGCGGCCCCGGAATAGACTACTGGTCCTATCTGCACGATGTCGACATAATCCTCCGCCGCTACAATTCCCGTCCTCACTGGGGAAAAATACATTTTCTTGATACTGATGACGTGACCGCACTTTACCCGAAAGGTGAACAGTTCCGAAGGCTGCGACGCCAGTTGGATCCAAACGGGACGTTTCTAAACGATCATCTCCGCACATTGTTCGAATAGAGAAACCAGGGACTGCGGACGACCCAAATTCTTGCAATATGTCCGCAACTTAAGCGGGTACCACCCTCATATCGTCTGGCTCCCCCCGCAATATTCCTTGGTCGATATCCAAATGCGCAGCCAGCAAGACCCTGAGTCTCCCGGCCATGCCCAGAGATTCCTCTCCGCCCATGACCAGATCGCCAACTTATTCCGCCCCGAGCTTCATCGCCTCACCGCCAGATCCTTCCGCCAGGCCAGAGCCGACGCCCTCTCGCTCGGGGCTGTCAGTTTCCCTGAAAGGGCCCGGCGGGCCGCCGGCGGCGTTGGGGATGGCCCTGGTGCGTGAACATTTCGGATCGATTGAGACCGAAGGCTGCGACCCGGATCACCACTTGGACCGATCGCGCGGCGGGAACAAGCTGATCCTCGATGGTCAGCGTTTCCAGACCGCCGGCGTGACAACGAGTCTGCCGTCGGCGCAGACACGTCGGACACTTCCATAAGCGCCGCGCGTACGCTTCGATAAGTTGCGACAGTAAATGGAGCCACGTCAGTTCGGACTGAGGAGGCGCACGAAGACGCCACCATTAACCCACTGGAACGCTAAAAATACAGCGCCCTTCGTCGACTCTACCGTTGCGGGTGTGGTGGCGCGAGTGCGGGCTTAATGGTCGGGCTGAACGTCGATTTCGGGCGGGTCCACGTGGGGGCTCGGGGTATCGATGTGAGGCGGGCTAATGTCCGGCTGTTCGATATCGGGGGTTGGGGCGACCGGTTCCTCGACTTCGGGAGGCTCGATTTCGACTGGCGCACCGACATCGTCAGGCGGGGTGATCTCAGTGTCCGTGCCGGTTTGCGGTTCTGCGATATCGTTGCCCGGTTCCTGGCTTTCGGTTTGCGTGGCCCCTTCCGCGTGGCTGGTGCCGGGTCCCGAAAGGTCCGGGGCAACCGGCGTGTCGATATCGATATGGTCGATGGCGATGGTGTTCGGCGCGGTAACGCGGCCATCGATTTCGACGGATGCCAGACCGCTGAGGTTGACTTTGGGTGATGCGCCGGTTGCGACCATGCCGTCGGCCGCGACGATGCGACCGCCATCAGTGGTTCGAAAGTAGTTCTGCACTTCGACCCGGGTGCCCGGCGCGCCAAGGGCTATGGGCTGGCGGGTCAGGCTGGCAGCGCGCAACCCCGCCTCGGTCATGGTTCCGGTAACGGCGACGCGCTCGCCTGGCTGCAAGCCGGCGGTGAGGCCGGGCGGCGCGCTGATCGGCGTGCCGGCCACAGCAACGATGCCGGATTTGACGGCGGTGACCATTGCCTCGAGGCGGAACCTGTCGCTTGGCGCGAGCACCGAGACACGTTGGGCCGCCCAATTGCCGTTCGACAGGCGCTGCGCTGCGACGGCGACTGTATCGCCCGGGCGAATGTCGGCGAAGGGTTTGCCAAAAGTCGCCGCGACCACGCGCTGGCCGAGCACGGTGAAGGCGCTGCCTTGGCCGGAGACGGCGGTGACGCGCCCGATGATGGCATCACGCACTGAAATGCTCAGCGCGAGCCCGCTGTGCGGCCCGGTGATGATGCCATGTACCTTTGCAATGTCGCCGATCCGCAAGGCGGCGACCGGTACGGCGCCGCCATCGATCGTGACCAGGGTCCGCCCGGAGATGGCGTATTCGCGGCCGTTGACGAAGACGGAGCCGAACCGCTGGATCGGGCCGTACCCGATGATCGGTGCGGCGCGCCCGCGGACGCCGGTTCCACCGATGCCGCCGGTTTCCTCGCCGGATGGCGTGCGGATGCCCGTGCCGCCGATGCCGCCGGTTTCACCGCTGATGCCGGTGCCGCCGATACCGCCGGTTTCCTCGGCTTGGGCGTGGCCTGATGTGGGGGTTGCCGTCCAGGCCGCGATCAGCAGCGCGACCAGGGCAAGACCGCGGTTGACCCTTGGTTGGTGCATCACGGTCGGTCCTCGGAATCGGTTTCGTAATAGTACACGCCGAGGCGCAGGCGGCGCAGAGATCCGGCCGCCGGCGTTGTTTGCGCATCGGTATTGGCGAGGTTGCTGTCCATCAGGCGTTCGTTGGCCTGGCGCAGCAGGCGGTCCGCCATGTCGGCCAGGATCGGGCGGGCGGCATCCAACCGGTCGGCGCGGATGGCGTTGTGGAACAGGGCGCGCTCGATGAACGGCGTGTCCGAGCCGGACAGGTTGTGAAACGCGCTGCGCAGATGATCACTGACGTTCGAGGCCAGGAAGAGCATTTTCTCGCGCGGCGCGGCGGGTGTGTAGGTAGGGCGCAGCAGGCGGAGCCGATCGTCGGTATCTTGTTCGACGACGCCGGCGCGGAGCAACTCCTCGATCACGGTGCGGGCGCGGACATCGATTTTTGCGGCGCGGAGCAGATCGTCGAAACTGGTGGTACTGCCGTCGCCATGCACGGCGAGCGGACTGGGTTCGCCGGCGGCATTGCGGAACGCCGGGGCGGACACCCAGGTGGCGACGGCACGGGCGGCCATGTTGATGCCGGCCATCGGGTCGCGTTCGGGCGGGGCGGGCCGGGTGGTTTCCTCGCGCAGGCGCTTGACCTCACGGCGGTTGATGCCGGTGACCAGGCTGATCTGGCTGTCGGTTGCGGCTTCGTCGCCGGCATGGGCTTTCAGGGCTTCCTCGACGAAGATGCGCTTGAGGAGGTCGCGCATGGCGATGTAGCCGATGCCCCGGCGCATCAGGTAGGTGATCAGCGGGTGCAGGACGCGCCGCAGCATGGTTTCGAGGTCAGGCTCCATAAGGCAACACTCATGACAGTCGCTTGTCGTGAACTCAATCGGGTTAGCACCTCAAGCCGGCTATGCCTCATGGCATCCGTTGGAGTGTGTAACTTTTACCCACATACACGATTTCGGGGGAAGTTCAAGTTTTTGCGTGATTGTGCAGCCATTGAAACGACATGATTTTCGTGAATGTATCGCATCAGTAGCAGATCCGCTGGGAGAAATTCGGGTTCGATGGTGTGGCGCGCGCTTATTCTTCTCGTGCTGGGTCTGGCGACCAGCGCGGCGGGCGCTGTGGCACAGGCGGCGGCACCAGGGCCGTTCCGCATCAGCCTCGAGCCATCGTATTTCGCGGGGCGGTTCGGTACCGCGCATGGATTTCGGATCTACGACCTGCCGCTCGCAATCATTTATCGCAAGGACCGACTGCGGGTCCGTGTTGAAATACCCTATGTGGCGGTGGCAGGGGCGGGGCTGTTGAGCGGCGGCACGGTGCTGCGGGGCGGCCGTGGCACGGCGTTGAGGAGCGGAGTGGGCGACGTTTGGGTCAGCGCGCAGTACCGGGTGGTTACCGCACAGAGCTGGCGCCCAGCGGTCAAGCCTCTGATAAAAATCAAGATTCCCCTTGCCTCGCGGACGCGGGGACTTGGCACCGGGCAGGTCGATGCCGAGTTGGGCAGCCGGTTCGATTGGCGGATCGGCACGCGGATTTTTCCCTACGCCGAGATCGGCTATCGCATCAATGGTCGCACCCATGGCCTCAGGCTGCGCGATGCTGTGACATATCAGCTTGGCACCAGCATCGCCCTGGCCCACGAGCAATATGTCACCGCCGTGTTCATCGGACATAGCGCGTTTCAGTACCGTGTCGGCCCGACCGACTCGATCGTTGCGGCCTACAACATCACGCTGAATTCGATCTGGGGCCTGGAGGCTTATGTCGATCGTGGCCTGACCGCGAATAGTCCGGCGGTCGGCCTGGGTTTTGGCGTGACAGCCGGCTTCTGACCCGCCGGATATATTCACCTTACTGAAATAATTATGGATTGCTGCTTCCGGCGCGGGGAGCTTGCGCGCGACGGAACCAACTGGACGCGCGCGTCATCGGATCCTCATTAAAAACCGCTTGACCGTGGAACTTTATCCCACGATAACCTACCCACGATCATAATTGGTGGATGGGCCTTCCGATGAATCATTCTCTCATGGCTGACAGTGTCCTGCGTGAAGCAATGTCGGTCCCGGCGCCGTTCGATCGGCGCGCCATCCCCACCGACGGCATCGCTTCGCCCGCGCGGATGCCGCATCGCAGGATCAAGGTCCTGCTTTATTCGCATGACACGTTCGGATTGGGGCATCTGCGCCGCAATCTGGCGATCGCCGATCGGTTGCTGGCGCAACAGGGCCGGTTTTCCGTGCGTCTGCTGACCGGCTCACCCGTGATCCATGACTGGAGCCTGCCGCGCGGCTTGCAGGTGCAGCCGTTGCCGCCGGTCGTGAAAACCGGTGCGGAGCATTATCGCTCGCGCGATCCGCGATCGAGCTTCGCAATGACCAAAGGCTATCGCGAGGCGCTGATCCTCAAAGCGGTCTGGCGCTACCGGCCGGATGTGTTCCTGGTCGATCACGCGCCGGCCGGCATGAACGGCGAGTTGCTCGCGGCGCTCGCGCTGATCCGGCGCGAATTGCCGGCGACCCGCACGATCCTGGGGTTGCGCGACATTCTGGATGCGCCGGACACCGTCAAGGCGCTCTGGCACGAGCAGGAAATCCCCGAATTGCTGGACCAGGCGTATGACGAAATTTTCGTCTATGGCAGCAGGGCGCTGTTCGATGTGGCGGCCGGCTACGGCTTGGGTGGGCGGATTGCCGAGCGCGTGCATTACTGCGGGCATGTCGTCGCCGCGCCGGATGCCCCGTGCCGCATCGCCGGCGCGGGTCGGCAGGCGATCTGCTGGACAGCGGCGAAAGCGGCAGGGCGGCCGGTTGCGTTGGTGACCGCCGGCGGCGGCGGCGACGGGTTTTTTCTGATGAGCGCTTATATCGAGGCGCTGAACCGCATGCCGGCCGGTGCGCTGCATTCCGCCATCGTCACTGGCCCGCTGATGCCGCACGCACAAAAGGCAGCGCTGCTTCTGGCTGCCGGCGGGCGCGACGACATCGAACTGATCGACCACACGACCGACCTGATGCCGAGCCTGCGCGCCGCCGACCTGGTGGTTGCGATGGCGGGATACAACACCAGTGCGGAAATCATCGCGACCCGCAAGCGGGCGATCCTGGTGCCGCGCGCGGCGCCGCGCGCCGAGCAACTGATGCGGGCATCGCTCCTGGCCGGGCTCGGCGTGGTGCGGGCGATCGTTCCCGGTCCTGATCTGGCCGGTGATCTGGCGCGTCTGCTGCCGCAGGTCATGGCGGCGCCGCCACCGCCGGCCGCGGTGTGGGCGGCGCTCGACCTTAATGGCGCGGAACGGGTTGCCACTCATCTGCAGGCCATGATCCCTGCCTTGCTCGGGAGCGCATCATGAACGCCGTGGCCGCCGCGGCGATGGGCGCCGGGCCGGTCGCGTACATCATGAAGCGTTATCCGCGCCTGACGGAAACCTTCATTCTCAACGAGATTCGCGCGATGGAGCGGCTGGGGGCGGATCTGCGGATCTTTTCGCTCCTGCCGCCGGAGCCGCCGCCGCATCACCCGATGGTGGCCGAGGTGCGTGCGCCGGTGCGCGCGGTGCCGATGGCGGGTGCCTGGGTCGACCTGCTCCGTGCGCATGGCGCCGCGATCAGGACCGCGCCGCTGCGCTATGCCGGGGCGTTCGGCCGTGCCGCGTGGTGGTCGGTGCAGTCGCCCACACCGCTTTCGGTCTGGAAACAATTCACCCGCGCCGGGTTTGTCGCGACGGCCTGCCGGCGTGACGGCATCCGGCATATCCACGCCCATTTCGCCAACGCGCCCGCGGCGGTCGCGCGGTTCGCCAGCCTGATGTCGGGGATTCCGTTCAGTTTCACCGCCCATGCCAAGGACCTTTATCTGACGCCGAAGCAGGTGATCTCCCGGCGGGCGCGGGCGGCCAGCTTCGTTGCGACCTGCACCGGTTATAATGCGCAATATCTGCGCGATCTGCTCGGCGCGGCCGAGTCTCACAAGATCAACCTGGTCTATCACGGCATCGATCTGACCCATTTTTCGGCCCGGGCAGCGATCGGGGCAGCGATCGGGGCGGCACCGATCCCACTCGTTCTCTCGGTGGGGCGGCTGGTTCCGAAGAAGGGTCATGACGATCTGATCGAGGCCTGCGCGTTGCTGCGCGATGCCGGGGTGGCGTTCCGCTGCATGATCGTCGGTGCCGGGCCGTTGCACGCGGAACTCGCCGCGCTGATCGAACGGCACGATCTGGCTGGAACGGTGACGCTCGAGGGGGCGATGACCCATGCCGCCCTGATCGACCTGTATCGCCGCGCCACGCTGTTCGCCCTGGCACCGCGGATTGCCGATGACGGTGATCGCGACGGGATTCCGAACGTGATCGCCGAAGCGATGGCGATCGGGGTGCCGGTGGTGTCGACCGATGTATCGGGCATCCCCGAAGTGGTGCGCGATGGCGAGACCGGTCGGCTGGTGCCGCCGCGCGATGCCCGGGCCCTGGCCGATGCCATGGGCCGGCTGCTGGCCGATCCTGATCAGGCGCAGGCGCTGGCGGCTGCGGCGCGCGCCCTGCTCGAACGGGATTTCGATTTGTGGACCACGACGACGCGGCTGCACGGGCTGATGGGCTGTGCCGATTGCGCCCCGGCCGGCACCGGGTTGGTCTGCACCGCGCCGGCGGTGGCGGCGGCGGGATGAAAATTCTGTATTTCAATCCCGACCGCGGCGTGCCGGTGCTGGGTGACAAGGGCGCTTCGGTCCATGTGCGGTCGTTCGTGACCGCTGCCGCACGGCTCGGCCATGAGGTGGTGCTCGCCTGCACAACCGCTGGATCGGGCAATCCGCCGCCGCCGGGGCGGCTGATCGAACTGCCGGCGCGAACCGATGACGCGCGGCTGCGGGCCGAAGCGATGGTGCGCGGGCTGCCCGGCACGGCGATCGATGATCCTGTGGTCCGGCGCGAGCTGGCGCGCCTCGCGCATGACCGGGCCGTGCGGCTCGCCTTGATCGCGCAATTGCGGCGGATCGGGTTTCAGCCAGACCTGGTTTACGAGCGCCACGCCTTGTTCAGCCGGGCCGGCGTGCGGATTGCGACCCATTTCGGCGTGCCGCGGCTGCTTGAGGTCAATGCGCCGCTGATCGAGGAGCAGGCGCGGTTTCGTGATCTGCGACTGATCGATGTGGCGCGGCGCGCACAGGCGGCATCGTATCGCCGGGCAAATGTGGTCATCGCGGTGTCCGAGGCGGTGGCGCAGCATGTGGCCGGTGTACGCGGCAATGCCGCGCATGTGCATGTCCTGCCCAACGGCGCCGATCTGTCGCGGTATCGGGCGGGCGGCGATGGTGCGGCGTTGCGGGCGCGGCTCGGGATCGGCGCGGCCCCGGTGATCGGCTTCATCGGCAGTTTCAAACCCTGGCATGGGGTGGATTTTCTGTTCGACGTGTTTGCCGCACTCGCGCGCAGCCGCCCGGATGCACGGCTGATTGCGGTCGGGGACGGGCCGGATCTTGCCGCGCTGCGTGCCCGCGCCGAGCAACTCGATTGCGCCGGGCGTATCATTCTGCCGGGCCGGGTGCCGCACGATGATATCGCCGATTGGCTGGCGGTGATGGATGTGACGGTGGCACCCTATCACGACCAGCAGGATTTTTATTTCTCGCCGCTCAAAATTGTTGAATCACTGGCGGCCGGACGCCCGGTGGTCGCACCCGGCATCGGCCAGATCGCGAGCCTGATCGCACCCGAGGTGACCGGCATCCTGTATCCGCCGGGCGATGCCGCGGCCTGCGAAGCGGCGTTGCACAGACTGATCGATCAGCCGGCGCGCCGCCTCCGCATGGGTGAAGCCGCGCGCCGCGCCGCCGCCGTGTGGGACTGGACCGCCGTGGTCGCCCGCGCGCTCGCCCTGGCGCCGCTCAGGCAGCGGGAGTTGGTGCAATGACCGCGCCCGCCCGACCCAGCCGGCGCTGGTTAGTGACGTACCTGAGGCCGGAATGGCGGGCGCTGGGTGCCGGCTCGGCGGTCATGGCGGCGCGGGCCTGCGTGTTGCTGGCATTGCCGTGGCCGCTGAAATTCATCATCGACAACGTCATTTTCCAACGCAAATTGGCTCCGTTGCTGCACGGCGTGCTGCCCGATCCGGTCGCGCACCGGGTGGAACTACTCAACCTGCTCGGGCTTACCATGCTCGGGCTCGGCGCGCTCGATGCGCTGCTGGTATTTGTCGGCAACCGATTGTTTCTCGATGTCGGGCAGCGGGTGGTGTTTCGGGTCCGCTCCGATCTATTTGCGCATCTGCAACGTCTTTCGCTCGATTTTCACCGTCGCCAGCGCGGCGGCGAATTGATGGCGCGCCTGTCGGGCGATGTTCGCCAGTTGCAGGATTTCATCGCCGCGGTCGGCATCGATCTGCTGCCGCACGGCCTGACGATCATCGGCATGGCCACCGTCATGCTGCTGATCGACTGGCGGTATGCGCTGCTCGCGCTTTCGGTCGCGCCGATCCTGTTCCTGATGGCACGGTTCTACGCCGACCGGCTGCGCCAGCGGTTGCGCCAGGTGCGCCGCCAGGAGAGTACCCTGTCGGGTTTGACGCAGGAAATTCTCGGCGGCGTCCAGGTGGTCCAGGCATTCGCGCGCGAAACCCACGAGGATGCCCGCTTCGGCGAGCAGGCCGGCAAGAGTCTCACGGCCAGCCTGCAGGCCAACACGGTGCAGGCGCAATTCGGCCCGGCGATGAACTTCATCATCGCGGTCGCGACCGGCGCAATTGCCTGGTACGGCGCGATTTCGGTGATCCAGGGCACACTGACGCCGGGTGAGCTGTTGATTTTCCTGGCGTATCTGCGCGGCATCGCGACACCCGCGCGGCAGTTCGCCAAGACCGGGCGGATCTTCGGCCGTGCGTCGGTGGCGTTGGAGCGCATCGGCGAATATCGCGCCGAGCAGCCGAGCATCGTCGATGACCCGAACGCCGTGGCGCCGGAGTCCTGCGCCGGGCGGGTGGAATTCCGCGCGGTCGGGTTTGGGTACGGCGCGGCGCGTGACGTGCTCCACGATATTTCGTTCACCCTGGAGCCGGGCCGCACGGTGGCACTGGTCGGTGCGACCGGTTCCGGGAAAAGCACCATCGCGAGCCTGATCCCGCGGTTCTACGATGCGGGAAGCGGCAGCATCCTGCTGGATGGCAGCGATATCCGAACCCTGCCGCTCAACTGGCTGCGTCGCCAGATCGGGCTGGTGTTGCAGGAGCCGCTGCTGTTTCAGGCGCGGATTTGGGAAAACATCGCCTATGGCATGGCCGGTGCCGGCCGCAGCGAGGCGATCGCGGCGGCGCGCGACGTGGGGGTTGACGATATCATCGAGCGCCTGCCCGGCGGGTTCGATGCCGTGGTGAACGAGCGCGGGCTGAATCTGTCCGGCGGCCAGCGCCAATGCGTTGCCATCGCGCGGGCCATGCTGTGCGGCGCGCCAGTGGTCATTCTCGATGAGCCGAGCAGCAGCCTCGATGCGGCGACCGAGCAACGGCTGATGAGGGCGCTCGAACGGCTGGCATCGCAGCGCGCGGCGTTGGTGATCGCGCATCGTCTTGCCACGGTCATGAATGCCGATCTGATCCTGGTGCTCGACCAGGGACGGATCGTCGAACGCGGCAGCCATGCCGATCTGCTGGCCGCCGCTGGCACGTACGCCACCCTCTGGCATGCCCTGCGGGAGATCCCCGAACCACCGAAACTGCGATTGGTATCCCCATGACCATGCCTGCACGGCCTGATTTCGTCGTCACACTGTCGGGTGTGGCGCTGGCGCTCTGCGCCATGGTGGGTTCGGCCCATGCCGATCCCTGGATTCCCGCTGCCGGCGATGGCGTCGTCAAACCGATGGTCCGGCTGTTCGATTCCAGCAGCGCGTATTCCGCCAGCGGCTTCACCACCGGCACCATCCCGGCCTCGACCCAGCAGGAGACGCAGTTTCGCGTCACCGGCTCGGCCGGGATCGGGGATGGATTTTCGATCGAGTACGATCTGCGCGCAGGCCGCTTGCGGAGCGCACGCATCAAGCACCACCGGTCGATCGCCCAGTCCGGATCGGGGCTGGAGGACCAGACGATCGGGCTGAACTACGGCCTGACGCAGACACCGGATTTCGCGGATTCGGTAACCCTGAACGTGGTCTTGCCTACCGGTTCGACCAGCGCCGCACCCGCGCTCGGCGCCGGTCATTTCGCGCTGGAGCCGGATGTGCAGGCGGGTGTGATCGATGGCCGGTTCAGCGCCACGATCGCCGCCGGGGCGCGGATTTTCCCCGACAGCGGTGTGACGCAGCTCCGCAGCACCGTGTACGCGGGCCTGCGCGTCTGGCCCCGGCTGTCGGTGTTCGCGACCGGCTTCGTGAGCCGCACCATCCAGCAACCGAAAGCGCTGCGGCTGACCGACCAGGCCGAGGTCTACAACATCGGTCGCGTCGGTGCCGGGGTGACGTACCGGTTGAGTGCGATGCTGCGGCCGTTTTTCGAATATGAGACCACCATCGCGGGCCAGGGCATCCATGCGGGACGCCGGATCGTGGTGGGCGTGGCGATCCGGTATTGATCATGACCGATATCGCCCCGCCGATCCTGCTCGCGCGGCATGGCGAGACCGCCTGGACGCGGGCGGGGCGTTATCAGGGGCAGAGCGATCCGGCCTTGTCGCCTGCGGGTGTCGCGGAGTCCGAGCGCCTCGCGGCGACCCTGCGTGGTGGCGCGATTGCCGCGATCATGTGCAGCCCGCTGCTGCGCGCGCGCCAGACCGCCGGTGCGATCGCCGGAGTGCTCGGGCTGCCGGCGCCGCAGATCGATCCGGACCTGATCGAAATTGCCTATGGCGATTGGGAGGGGCTGACCCAGGCGGATGTCAAATGCCGCTGGCCAGCGCTGCTGCGTGCATGGAAGCACGCGCCTGAGACCGTGATGTTTCCGGGCGGCGAAACGCTCGGCGCGTTGCGCATGCGGGTGCGCCGCTGTCTTGGCACGTACAGTCTGCCGGCCTCATCGGGTGCGGTTCTGTTGGTGACGCACAGCGCCTGGATCAGGATTGCCGTGATCGAGGCGCAGGGCCTGCCGCTCGCCAGCTTCCGGCAGGTGCCGGTCGCGACCGGCTCGGTGCAGCCGCTGTTTTTCCATACCGCTCGAGCTCTTGCGCAACGAACGGAGACCGTATCATGCGGATCGCGATAATGGGCGGCTTCTATGCCGGGCCGATCGAGCGGCAGGCTGGGGTATCAAGCCCCTGGAACCAGGGGCGGACCGGCCGCGGCACGTGCGATCAGGCCTGGCTCGGCTCGGCGGCGCGGGCCGCCGGGTTCGGACGGACCAGGGGTATCAGCGTGGTGCCGTCGGTGCGGTTGAGGATCATGGTCTTGATGGTTTCCAACTGATGCAGGATCAGTCGGATCTGGTTCGACAGCAGGTTGAACGCGGCCAACCCCAGCATGGCGATCAGGATGCCGAAGGCGGTCGCAACCAATGCATCCGCGACGCCGCCGGTAACCTGCGCCGGCGCATGGCCCGGCTTGGCAAGAACCGAGAAGGCATGGAACATGCCGATGATGGTGCCGAACAGGCCAAGCAGCGGCGCCAGGGTGACGATGGTATCGAGAATCCATAACCGCCGGTCGAGCCGCGGTGCGACCAGCATGATCGCTTCGTCGATCCGCTGACCCATCACCGCCGCGTCGGACACCGATTGATGATGCAGCGCGGTGTCGAGCAGGGGGGCTTCGGGCTGATGGCCCGCGAAATCGCGCAGGGCGGCCAGATCGTTGGCCGCAAGACTACCCATCGCGCTGATGCGTGCAACGATTGCATCGCCACGCATGATTGCGCGGCGCAGATGCCACAACCGATCGAGCGTGACGCCGGCGGCAATCAGGAACAGGATCGCGAGCACATACAGCACGCCATCCGAATAGTTTGCGAGATGGATGATGTAGGCGATCGTCATGTCACGGACTCCCGGCGTTCGCTCGATCGGCTCACCGCTCAGCGGGCCTTGGGCGAGATTGATTTCAGATAAGCAATCACATTCAGCCGCGCGGTGGCGCTGCGCAGGCCGCTGTAGGGCATGGTGGTGCCATGCACGTAGCCGCGCGGATTTTGCAGGAACAGATCGAGCGTTTTCGCGTTCCAGCGGATATGCGCCGCCTTCATCGCCGCCGAGTAGCGATGCCGCGGCGCGCTGCCGGACATTCTGCCGTACACGCCGGCAAGCGTCGGGCCAAAGCGATCGACGCCGGGCATATTGCTATGGCAGCCGGAGCACTGGTGCAGATACACTTCCTTGCCGGCGGCGACGTTGCCGGTGGTTTGGGCCGATGCGGCACCGATGGCGAGACCGGCGGTCAGTGCGCCGGTGATGATCAGTTTCATGTTGTTTTTATCTTTCGGTTGATGATGGCGAGAGTGTCGGGCGTCGTCAGACGACAAGGACCAGGGCCCCGCAACCCTGGCCCTGGTTTCGATGATCAGAATTTCGCGGTGAGCGAGGCGAGATACTGGCGTGGTGCGCCAGGCTCGGCCAGAACCGCGCCGGCACTGTTGCCGCCGAGATAGCCGCCGCTCGACACGTAGGCATTCGCATTGTAGCGCGCGCCGAACAGGTTGTTGATGTTGAACGACAGCTTCAGGACTTTCACGGCACTGGAAATCGACCGCGGCACCGGAATATCAGCGCTCAACGAAATATTCGCGACGTTGAAGGCCGGCAGTTTTTGGTGTGATGTCTGATCGGTCAGGTTGTTGAACAGATGTTGCGAGCCGGTATACTGATCCAGAAACCCGAGGTCGACCAGTGTGGGTCCGACGAACATCCGGTAATTGATGCCCGCGCTCAGTGCCACGTTGGGGTTATAGGCGATCGGCGTATTGACCAGCGGCGTGCTCGCCCCGGAGGGTAGATACGAGGTGAACAGGTTGTTGCTGAAACCGACATTGGCAAACATATTCCAATGGAAATTCGGATCGGCGGTGGCTGCGATGTTGAAGCCCTTGAGTGCCGCATTGGCTGCGGCGAATTTGGTCAGGGCGATGTTGGTGAAATAGGTCGCGATCGTTTCGTTGCTGAGCGTGTCATGGAAGTAGTTCACGTTCAGCGTGGCGTGATTGAGCACCGCGACATGGTCGAACATCATCTTGGCGCCGATTTCATAATCGACGCTCTTGATCGGCTTGAGCGATGCGATGTCGACACCGCCGGCGTTGCCGTTGTTGGCGCCGAACCCGTTATCGGTCGGGTTCTGATATGAAATCGCGTAGCTGCCGTACAAGGCACCCCATGGCACCGGTTGATAACGCACGCCAACCGAAGGTTCAGGGTTGGTGAAGGTCTTGTGAGCATTCGGCGACAAGGTTGTCGACAGCGGGTTGTTGTACGCGTTGTTATAGAAATCGGTCTGATACTCGACACCGGCGAGCCCCGGCGTGATTTTCAGTCCAGGGATCGGGGTAATCGTGTCCTGCACGAACGCATCGAGGAAGGTGTTGTACAAGGTGAAATTGGAAACCTGGGCCGGGTTGGTCTGGGTGATTCCGAGTGCCTGATTATAACCGACGTAAGGCGACACATAGCGCTGATTGATGAAATAGCCACCGAGCTTAATATCGTTGAACGGCAATTTCCAATCGAGATAGGCGCGATCGCCATATGTATTCGAGTTCGGATTATAATATTCTGTATTGGCTGAACCCTGTGCCTGCGTACCGTAGTTGATGGTCCGGTAATGAACGCGGGCGCCGTGGCGGAACCATGTGATATTGTGGAACGTCAGGTCCGGCGCGAGATCGAGCGATAATTTGCCGTACAGCATATAATCGCGGACTTGCAACGTCTTGAACCAGACGTTCGGCACGCCGGCGCTGTAGAAACCGCTGGTCGGCTGGCTGTAGAGTTCGCCGGTCGGCGCGCCGGTCACGGTGATGCCCGGGATCGGCTGGGTCGGGATGAAATTGGGGCTGGGGCGGTGCTCGACGTTGTTGTCGTCATAACCGCCAAAGCTCAACCGGCCACCCTGAAACACGTGGGTAACCTTGCCAAGAAACGCATTGGACTGTGCTGGTGCGCCATAACTGCCCGCGGTGGTGCCGGTGCGGAAGGTATGATTGCTAGCGTATCCGCCGGCGAACAGCACACTCCAGCCCTTGTGCAGGCCGGAATTGGCGATGAAATGGCTGCCGAACGTTACGTTGCTGCCAACCACGCTGCCGACCTCGAATTGCGGCTTGGGCGTCGGCTGCATCGGTACGTAGTCGATCGTACCGCCGATACTGTCGAACCAGCGCGACGCCGGATTGCCCGGGCCGTTGATCACATTGATGCCGCCGATCAACTGGATGATCGGAATTTCGTTCGAATCCCACTGGCCGTTGTGCGAGGTCAGGTTGTTCATCGGAATACCGTCGAACAGCACGGTGATGCCATTGCGCTCGACATCGCCGTTGACCGAGGACCAACCCACTTTCACACCGCGCAGCGTGACTTCGTAACGTGCCGTCGCGGCGGTGCCACCATACCCGCGCACCACCACGCCCGGTGCGAGCGATACCGCCTGGCCGGCACCGCCGGCTGGCCCGATCGCCTTGATCTGCTGGCGCGAGATCACCGCCTTGGTCTGCGTTGAGGTGAAAATCTGTTTCTTCGTCAGTGTATGATCAGCTTTTTTGAGCTGTACCGCGGAAGAAGTTGCCACGCCTTGTGCCGAAACGGTGCCGGCATTCACGGCCTGGCCCATCGCGACCGATGTGAGTGACGCGACGCTCACGGTAACCATCAACGCCGCGCGCAGCCCCGCATCCGCGCGGGTTTGCATCGAAAATCCCATGCTCATAAAGCTCTCCCTGTTTGTGGGACAAAACCGTCCACCACCACTCCGTTGCGTAACGAAGTGGTAACAAGGGCTGCTTAGTCGGTGAGCGCAGGACTGTGTGTGAAACTTCCACGAAAGTATTGTGACAGAAATAATTCGAAAACGTTATGTTGGCCGGCCGCTTGGGTGACCCGATGTCCGATGACCCTTTCAGGAGGTCCGGGTTCGATCGCTCCTGTGTTCGGCGCGCGCCGGAAGGTGACTGATTGCAGTTTCGAACAGTGACCGATAACAACGGGTTTTACCGACGCGGCTCGGCTGATCGTTCTCCGTCTGCGGTCTGCCGCAGCGGCAAGTCATCTGCCGGGGGGAACACAACGCGTGCCAAGCGGCTGAGCGCCGCGCACCAGCGCTGATCGGCCCAGGCTAAGGGAACGGCGCAAGCCAGGGAGACGAGGACAGTAACGATCACGGCGAGCGCCACGCCATCGGTCCGGCCGAAAAGGCTGGCGCCGTGCAGAAAACTCGCTGCCCCAAGCGAGAGTAGAATCGGTTCATGAACGACATAGATCGGAAAGGATAAAACACCGATCCGGACAGCCCATCGCCGCGACAGCATCCGGTAGAACGGGGCGTACCCCAAAACCGCAATCATGACGGCGACCGCCCCGCAATCCCACACATAATGATTGGAATCGCCGGAGGGCAGGATCGCTCGCACCGGCGCATAGACCAGAAAATTCTGCGAACCCCGAAACCCGAACGTGAACAGCGCGAGGCCGATCAGAAGCCATGCGCCGGTGCCGTTCAGTCGCGGCAACAAGCCCGCCTTGAAAGTCAGGGCGAGCGCCATTCCGCAGAGAAAATCACCCAGGTAGGTGAAGGGAAAATCCGTACCGGTGATGATAATGCCGCCGGCCAGCAGGATCATCTGCAGCGCCCAGTTGCGCAACGCGAACATCAAAGGCGCCAACAGGAATATCGCAATGCTACAGAATAATTCGATGCGCATGGTCCACAGGGCCGAGTCGAAACGAACATGGCCCAGCGTGAAAACGGAAATCGCACCCTCACGCAGAGCGCGATACCAGGTGAGCGCATGCGACGTCTCGATCGGCGAATTGCCGTGGGTGACCAGCCACGAGGCGTGCGTGGCGCGGCCGGCGATTGCGTAGGTGTTGCCGGATAGTTTCATCAGGAGCCAGGCGAACAGGCACGCGGTAATCGTCATGCCAGCCAGCCGTGGCCACCGTTTGAAAATCGACGTGGCAGCCCGGCGCAGGCCGCCACGTCGTGAAAAAGGCAGCGACAACACGAAACCCGACAGCACGAAAAACATACTGACGGCGGCCCCGCCGTTGACCAATCCGGTGGTGAACTCGCGCAAGACCTGTCCCGGTGCGTCGCCACCATGGATGACCTGTGGCGCGAAGCCCAGAAAGCCATGATAGACGACAACTATGACCGCAGCGATCCCCCGGATGGCCTCAAGTGGAATCATGCGCCCGGGCGGTTGCGCGTCAAGACTATCGGTAGACTGCATCGGGGTAACATAGGGACCCGATGCCGCGTTTGTTTTTCCGAAACATGATGGAAGTGTTAGATTTCTCTTCAGGATGAGCCTGCTTCATCTGCCGCGCGATCCGGCTGACTGCGGCCTCGACATCCGCCGAGCCCCGCGTATCCTGGAAAGCGAGAGTGAGCGTGACAGGCACGTCCTGCGGGCCAAAAATGCATTGTCAGCAATTCGGCAAAATGCAGGACGCCCTGATTATCTCTCGCAATGCGCTCCAGATCTTCGCGGACTGCGGCGGCTCCGGTTTTTTGGACAGGTGTTTAAGCTAAGGCTGGCCGGTGGAGAGAGGAGCCAGAGATGGGTGTGAAGAGGAAGCAGCACGGGGCGGAATTCAAAGCTCGTGTGGCGATGGCGGCGCTGTCGGGGGAGAAGACCCTGGCGGAGTTGTCGGCTGAATTTGGGGTTCATGCCACGATGATCAGCGCGTGG